>CAJMMY010000199.1 GCA_905214605.1 uncultured bacterium
GTGTGATTTCCACAATCACCCGCCGCCGGTCTCCGGCATCGCAGCTGCGGACAATCAGTCCCTCGGATTCCAAGTCTCCCAGAATCCGGGTCACCCGGGCAGAACTGACATCGAATTCCTCTGCCAATTCTTTGGGGGTGGAGCGGCCGTCGTGCTCCTGCAAGTAGGCCAAAGTCATATCCTTCACCCGCTCCAATTCGTTGATGCGGCTGATGGGCGGCCGTTTTCCGGGCGGGTGCGTCGCCTCCAGAAAATAGGCTGCCAATTCCCGATAATCCAAGCCCTCAGCTCCTTTCATTAACACATGTTAAAGATTAACGAGTGTTTAGGATTATAAGCCGATTCCTTAGGAATGTCAACCGATTTTTTTGAACATTTCGTAAATCCCTATCATGGAAAACTGTGGAGTATAACAAAAATCCCGACATCGCAGTGGATGTCGGGATTGATTGTCAAATTGATGAAATTACAGAATCCGGACCCGGAGAACCTCCGGCATTTCGCAAATCACTTTCACGTCTTCCATGGTGATTCTGGTGCCCAAATCCATCATAGTATATGCATACTCGCCTCTGGATTTGTTAATCATGTGGTCCACGTTGATGTTCATGCCGCCGATGATTTCCAAAAACTTGGTCAGCATTTTCGGCACGTTCCGGTGAATCACGCACAGACGGCTCACGCCCATTCGGTCCAGCACCGCATTGGGCAGGTTCACGGAGTTGCGGATATTGCCGTTGACAATATAATCGTACAACTCACGGGCTGCCAAAACCGCGCATTTGTCTTCGCTTTCCGGGGTGCAGGCACCGATATGGGGCATGCAGATGACGTTGGTTTTTCCAATCAGCTTTTCGTTGGGGAAATCGGTGATGTACTTGGCCACCTTGCCGGTGTGAATGGCCGCCAGAATGGCATCATCGTCCACCACTTCCGCCCGGGATTCGTTGCTGATGCGCACACCGTCTTTCATTGCCGCAAATGCCTCGGCATCGAACATGTGATGGGTATGCTCATTGTAGGGCACGTTGATGCTGATGTAATCGCAGTGCTTGTAAATCTCGCTGATTTCCTCGGCATGAATTACGTCCCGGCTCAGGCGCCATGCAGCGTCCACGGACATAAACGGGTCATAACCGTACACCTGCATACCCAAATCCAAGCAGGCATTGGCCACCAATGCGCCGGTAGCACCCAGACCCACCACACCGATGGTCTTGCCTTGCAGCTCCGGACCGGCAAACGCGCTTTTGCCTTTTTCCACCAGTGCGGGAATTTCCTCGCCCCGGTCTGCGATGCTCTTCACCCATTCGATGCTGCCCAGAACATCCCGGCTCATCATCACCAGCTCTGCGAGCACCATTTCCTTCACAGCCTCCGCATTGGCGCCGGGTGCGTTGAACACCACAATGCCCGCCTCTGCGCAGCGCTGAATGGGAATATTGTTAAAGCCCGCGCCCGCCCGGGCAATGGCCAGCAGGCTGGGGTTGAACTTCATTTTCAGCAGGTCCATGGAACGGACCAGAATGCCCGTGGGGTCCTCAATCTTCTCTCCCACCTGGCAGCCTTTATTGGTCAGCACGTCAATGCCGCGCTACGAAATATGGTTCAGAATCTGAACGCGAATGTCGTCTCTTTCTCTCATTTCTGTGCTCCTTCAAATTCTTTCATGTACGTCAGCAATGCATTCACGCCTTCCATGGACATAGCATTGTAGACAGATGCCCGCATACCGCCGGTGAGCCGATGACCCTTGATGTTCAGAATGCCCCGGTCGGCAGCGCCCTTTACAAACGCTGCGTCCAGCTCCGGAGAGTCCGTCCGGAACGTGACGTTCATACCGGACCGGGCAGAGGGTGCAGCCCCGGCATGGAAGATCCGGCTGTTGTCCAGAAATTCGTACAGCGCCGCAGAGCGCGCATTTCTCCGGCGCTCCATTTCCGCAACACCGCCCTGACTTTCCAGCCACTTCAGGTTCAGCCCCAACATGTAAATACACCAGCAAGGGGGCGTATTCAGCATGGAGTCTTTTTCAATCAGAATTTTGTAATCCATCACCTTGGGGGTAATGGCGCTTGCCTTTCCCGTGAGCGCTTTCTCCACAATCACCACCGTCAAGCCGGCGGGGGCCATGTTTTTCTGGGCTCCGGCATAAATCAAGCCGTATTTGGACACATCAACGGGACGGGAGAGAATGTCCGAGGACATATCGCATACCAGCGGCACCTTGCCGGTTTCCGGCACATACTGCCACTCCGTTCCGTAAATGGTATTGTTGGCACAATAATAAAAGTAATCCGCGTTGGGGTTCAAATCCAGTTCGGATTGGGTAGGAATGGTGGTATGTCCGGTGGCGGTGGTATCCGCTGCCACATGAACCGTTCCGTATTTTCCCGCCTCTTTGGCGGCAATGTTTGAGAAGTTGCCGGTGACGGCATAATCCGCCGTACCGGAGCCATTCATCAGATTCATGGGAATCGCCGCAAACTGCAGTGTTGCGCCGCCCTGCAGGAAGAGGATTTCGTGGGTATCCGGCACCTGCATCAGCTTTTTCAGCCGCTGCTTGGCGTCATCGAAAATCTCTTGATACAAGCCGCTGCGATGACTCATTTCCATCACGGACATGCCGCTGCCGTGATAGTCCAGCAGGTCCCGCTGCGCCTCTTCCAGCACAGGC
>CAJMMY010000200.1 GCA_905214605.1 uncultured bacterium
AATCTGTCGAATTTGTCAATCCCCTTTTTTAGATTTTTTTCTGTGCTGCAAATCGCTCCAACACGCACACAAAGCGCACCTTTCGATGCGCTTTGTGTGTTTTCATTATGTATGGAGTCTTGAGGAAAGTTGGTGATGCTGCGTTATGGCGACCGCAAAATCACCGATGTTAAAAAAGAGAGATGTACCAATTAGAGTTCTGCGCCTAACGCTCTTCGTTGTTAGGCATTTCTAACTCATGGGACTACTATACAGGATTTGTAGGATTTTGTCAACCCCTTGCCGCAAAAAATTCCCGAAAAATTATTTCCGGGAATTTTCTCTGATCGCGCTCTTCAATTCATGGTGTTTCCTGCCCGCTGAATCATCGCCATCACCCGGCGGCGCAGGTTGGGATACTGTTCCAATTCCGGGTCCCGCTCCAGCAATGCCTCTGCCTCATTCTGCGCAGCCTGCAAAACCTGCATATCCGCGCCCAAATCCGCAATATGCGTTTCCGGTAAACCGTGCTGCCGGTTTCCGAAAAAGTCACCGGGACCACGCAAACGCAAATCCTCTTCGCTGACCGCAAAGCCATCGGACAGCTTTGTCATGATTTTCAGCCGCTCCCGGGCTGTTTCCGATGTACTGTCGGACACCAACACGCACCAGCTTTTATGGGAGCCCCGTCCGATGCGCCCCCGCAGCTGATGGAGCTGACTCAATCCAAATCGCTCCGCGTTTTCGATGACCATCAAATTGGCATTGGGAACGTCCACACCCACTTCAATCACCGTGGTGGAAACCAGAATGTCGATTTCCCCCGCCACCATAGCTGCCATGATTTGCTCTTTCTGTTTCGGTTTCATCTTTCCGTGAATACAGCCTACCCGCAAATCCGGAAAGGTTTCCTGCAGCAGCGCGGCATGCTCCTCCGCGGATTTCAAATCGCTGCCCTCGGGCGTTTCCTCGTCTTCCTCCACCTTCGGACAAACCACAAAAACCTGCCGACCTTCCTCCACCTGCTTGCGGATAAACCCGTTGAGCCGCTGCCGGTAGGATTCATTCACCAGCAGGGTATCCACTTTTTGCCGTCCGGGGGGCAGTTCATCTATGACAGAAACATCCAAATCACCGTAAATAATCAGCGCCAAAGTCCGGGGAATGGGGGTGGCAGACATCACCAGTACATGGGGCTTTTTCCCTTTTTCCGCCAATGCCGCCCGCTGCTCCACGCCGAATCGGTGCTGCTCGTCCGCAATCACCAATGCCAAGCCGGGGATTTCCACATCATCGGTCAGCACCGCATGGGTTCCCACCAATAATTCCAACTCTCCGTTTTTCAGCTGCTGTTTGACCGTCCGTTTTTCTTTTGCCGTCATGGAGCCGGTCAGCAATCCCACGCGAATACAGCTGCTCCCCAGCATTTCGCTGAGTGTGCGAAAATGCTGCTCCGCCAAAATTTCCGTAGGCGCCATCATCACCGAAACATAGCCGTTTTCCGCTGCTGCCCAAATGCAAGCTGCCGCCACCAACGTTTTGCCGCTGCCCACGTCGCCCTGCACCAAACGATTCATCACACAGCCGGATTCCATATCCGCCAACGCCGCGCGAATCGCCCGGTCCTGCGCTCCGGTGGGTCGAAAGGGCAGCCCGCTGTAAAAACGCTCCGGATCCACCGACTGAAATCGAATCCCGCTCTCCGGCGTCTGCTTTCCATGGAGCAGTTTCAACGCGCAAGCCAAATTGAACAGCTCTTCAAAAATCAGCCGCTTTCTGGAAATTTGCAGGGAAAGAAAATCCCCCGGAAAATGCACATTCCGATAGGCAAATTCCGCCTGACACAGTTCATGCCGCTCCGCAATCTCCCTCGGCAAAGTATCGGGAAAGGATTCCCGACAGCTGCGCAGGCAGGTTTCCATGGCCGTCAGCATGGTTTTCTGATTCAATCCCGCCGTTGTGCGATAAACCGGAATAATCCGTCCGGTCAGCTGACGGATATCCTCTTTTTCATGCACCGGATTGGCCATGGTTTTCTTATGCCCCACCATGCCGATTTTTCCGTAAAACAAGTAGGTCTCCCCCACTTGAAACTGATGCTTTGTGTAGGGCTGATTGAAATAGGTAATCTCCACGGTTCCCGTTTCGTCCGCAGCACGGAACCGTACAAGCTCCATTCCCCGTCGAATCCGGCTCAGCGTCGGCTGTGTGGTCACCATTGCCTGCAAGCAGCAGGTTTCCTCCGGCTGCGCCTCCCCAATGGAGCGAATCACCGACCGGTCCTCGTAGCGCCGGGGAAAATCGTTCACCAAATCGCCGTAAGTAAAAATGCCCAGCTTATGAAAGGCTGCCGCCTTTTTTTCTCCCACACCCGATAAGGTGGCAATGTCTGTATCCCATGCCATGGTTTGTCCGCCTCATTCCTCCGCATATACGAACGTATACCGGTCTCCTTTTCCTGTAAAGCAATCCTTCAGCCCCGGCGTCAGCACGACTGTACCGTCTTCCCGCACCAGAATCATTTCAAATCCGCCGTAGGTCTTCCAATAGTCCAATGCCTTGTCCTGTCCTAAAACGAACATCGCCGTGGACAAGCTGTCCGCCATCGCGCCGTCCGTGCAGACAATGGTCACTGCCGTCAAGCCGGACTCTGCCGGGTATCCGGCGGCGGGGGTAATGATGTGATGATAAAT
>CAJMMY010000201.1 GCA_905214605.1 uncultured bacterium
GTACACGGCGTTTTCCAGCATCAGCACCCGGTCGGCGCAGTTCATAATCAAGAAGAAATCATGAGACACCATCAGCACCGTGCCCCGATAAGCCTCCAGTGCGTCCTCCAATTCCCGCTGCGCCACAGTATCCAAGTGACTGGTGGGTTCGTCCAAAAACAGAATGGAGGCGTTGCTCTCCATAATTTCCTTCAGCTGCGCAATATTCCGCTCGCCGCCGGAAAGTGTCCGGCTGTCATCGTTGTAAATCTGCCGGAAAATGGCAATTTCTCCCCGATACGCAGGGTCCTGCTCCAGTTTGGCGTACAAATCATTCAGCAAACTGGACTTACCGGCACCGTTTGCACCCACAAGCGCAACCTTCTCTCCGCCCTCAATGCGGAAGTTTGCATCGGAAATCAGCGGTTTCTCAAAAGCAAGAGAATAGCCAGTCTGCTCAATGGCGGGAATGGTCCGCTCCTCCTCAAGCTCCGGGAAATGCAGCTCATGGCAAATGTCCTCAATAAAGGGATTGGGGGTTTTCCATTTCTGCAGCCGTTCCAAATAACTGACCCGGGCACGGAGCTGACGACCCAACCGCGGGTCGCTCACGTTGGTAGCGTCATCACGGATTTTTTCCACCAATGCCTCTTGAATTTCAATCCATTCCGCATCTTTGGTGGACTGCTCGTGCATGGCAATCTTGGTTTCCAACATCGCCCGCGTATACTGGGCGTAGGTACCCGGGAACTCCTGCAGCTCCATATTTTCCAGATGCAGCACCTTGTCAAAGCACTGATTCAGCAGCAGACGATTGTGGGTGACAGCCAAAATGGTGCCCTCGTAGGCATTGATCAGCTTTGCCAACCCCACCAGATTTTCAAAATCCAGAAATACGTCCGGCTCGTCCATAATCAACAGCTGCGGTCTGCCCATCATACTGCGGATAATGGACAGCAGCTTGTATTCACCGCCGCTGATGACTGCCGTGGAGCGGTCTGCAATTTCGCTCAAGCCGGCACTTGCCAGCATCTGGCGAATGTTGCTGTCGTAATTGTAGGCGTCCAGAATGTCAATCCGGTCCAGACATGCCTGATACCGCTCGCCCACAGCCTCCATATCCTCTGCCTCGGCCATTTCCGCGCAGAGTGCATCGGATTCTGCAAGCAGCGCAACAAACGGCTCTGCCAGATAATCATAAGCCGTAACGTCCGCTTTTTCATTTTTCACAAACTGGCTGACCAGTCCGATTTCTTCCACGTTCTCCCGCCGGATTTTTCCATCATAAAGATAGTGGTCCGGCCGCAGCAACATATCAATGAGCGTGCTTTTTCCGGTACCGTTGCTGCCAATCAAGACCGCATGGTCTCCCTGCTCAATGGTAAAGCAGATGTGATGATACAGCTCTTTCTGCGGAAAACCAAAGGACAAATCTGTTACTTGAATCATATCGTTCCCTCAAACCGGCATGTGTGCCGTAGAATTTTTTCGTTGCCACTTATCTTACCATATACCGCGCAAGATTATCAACCAATATCGAAAAAAAGGAAGAGAATCTATCCCATTTGAAGAGGTAGATTCTCTCTCAATCAATTTGCACTCCGGTCAATTTTTCCCTGCTCCTCATAAGATTCCACACAATTTCGAATCAAAATCAGAATTTGGCTATTGGCTGAGCGTCCTTCATAATCCGCAACCTGATGTAGCTTATTCAACAATTCCTCGTCAATTCTGATAGAAAGACTTTTTATTGCCACAAAACCGCCCCATTTTCAAATTATTCTATGTTCATTTTGGGCTCATTTTGTGTTAAAATGTTAAGTATAAACGCAAATTGCGTTCATTTTATGTTCAGAAGGTTGTGATTCTATGGCTGTCGATCCGCAAAGTTGGTATGCCGTACCTGATTCCTCAAATTCATCGGGATACCGCATTGTTTACCATTCCGAAAATAATGAGCACGAACGATATCCGAAACTTTTTCGTGCAACAGAAACCGCAATCAACATTTTGATACAAGCGCAGAGGGAGTGTGAAGAGATGTATTTGTTGGAACTGGATGAGCCTGAGACAAGGAATCTCTCCGGCACTACTGATGCAAATTAAGCAAAAATACACCTAATTGTTGATATCCCAAAAACACGAAAAGCACGGCTGAATCAGCCGTGCTTTTCGCTTGTGTCATATTCTGAAATGGGGGATTACTTGTTCAGAAAGTTCTTTTCGACATACTCAATGCCTGCATGCAGAGCCTTGATGTTGCCGTCCAGGAACTTCATCTTTCTGGGACCCAGCTCCTCTTTCATAGCCTCCACAATGGTGTCAACCTTGACCACATCGGGACGCAGAGCCATGTAAGCGCCCAGAATGACCACGTTTGCACCCTTGGGGTTGCCGACCTGCTCAGCGATCTCGGTTGCGGGAACGTATGCAACGGTCACGTCATCGCGAGAGCTCTTAGCATCGGTCAGAGAGCTGTTGATAATCAGAGCGCCACCGGGTTTCACAGTGTGCTCGAACTTTGCCAGAGAGGGGTAGTTCATTGCAATCACAGCCGTGGGATTGCTGATAACAGGTGCTGCAATGGGTTTATCGGACACAACGACGGAGCAGTTAGCCGTACCACCGCGCATCTCGGGGCCGTAAGAAGGCAGCCAGGAGACGTGCTTGCCGTCCAGC
>CAJMMY010000202.1 GCA_905214605.1 uncultured bacterium
AACCCACGTATCCAGCTTGGAAGGCTGGTGTTCTACCATTGAACTACACCCGCATCGGGCATTTCTGACTTTCAGCTAAAAGATAGTATCATGAATTCAAACTTTTGTCAACTATATTTTTGAAAAAATTTGAAATTTTCCACATTTTCTTTTCAAAAGTCCGAAAATGCCCGATTCCATAAGGAGCTTATTCTTTCGGCAATGCGTATTTCACCAAATATTCCGCATACAGCTCCCGGAACTGCTTGTCATCGGATTCCTGCAGCTTGTCCAGATACACATGGGCGTCGTAGACGTTCTTGCTGGACTGAATGATGCAAATGGCAATATTGGAGCAGTGGTCTGCAATCCGTTCAAAGGACGTAATCAAATCGGAGAACACAAAGCCCAGCAGCGTGGTGCATTCCCCTCTTTGCAGACGCGCCACATGACGTGCTTTCAGCTGCACCGTCAGATTATCAATCATTTCCTCCAACGGCTCCACCTTTTTGGCCATGGCAGGGCTGTTTTTGATAAATGCCTCGCTGGTCAGATCCACAATTTCCATCACGGCGCGGCCCATAACGCCCAATTCTTTCACAGCCTCCGGAGAGAACACCAGATTCTTTTCATGCATTTCCGTTGCCGTTTCGCTGATGTTCACGGCGTGGTCGGAGATCCGCTCATAGTCGCCGATGCAGTGGAGCAAACGGGACAGTTCTTTCCGATCTTCGTCCATCATATCGTGGCCGGAAAGCTCCGCCATGTACGTACCCAGACGGTCCTCATAGTGGTCCACCCGCTCCTCGCCCTTTTCAATGGCTTGAATGGTTTCGTCCTTATACTCACCCAAAACCAACAGAGATTCCATCACATTCTGCCGGGTGATTTCCACCATTTCAATGGTCAGGTCCGTGCTGGTGCGCACAGCGATACCGGGGGTGCTCAACAGACGATTATCCAGCATAGCAAACTTCTCTTCTTCCGGGCTGTCCGGATAAATCCGCTTTGCAAGGGTAATCAGCTGATCGATAAAGGGCAGCTGCATCAGTGCAATCACTGTCTTATAGCCGGTGTGCGTTGCCGCAATGGACACATATCCCATGATCTTGTTGCCCAAGGTCAAGCCGAACGCCTTTGTAGCCACCGTATACACAGCCAATACCACAGCCGCACCGATTAAGTTATACAACAGGGCAATAATTGCCGCCCGCTTACCGGAAGCCGGACCGCCCACAGCGGAGAACACCACGATAATGGTTGCACCGATGTTGATACCGATAATAATAGGCAGCGCCGTGGCAAAATCCACAATACCGCTCACAGACAATGCCTGCAAAATACCCACAGAGGCCGAAGAGGACTGAATCGTCACAGACAGCAGGAAACCGATGACCACGCCAATCAGCGGATTGGAGAACAGCGTCAGTACATGAATCACAATGGGAGAATCCTTAATGGGGGCCAGTGCGCCGGACATGAAGTCCATGCCGTACATGAGCACGGAGAAACCAATCATAATGGTTGCCAGATTCTTCCGGCTGTCCTTTTTGGAGAACATGAGCATAAAAGAGCCGATGCCCGCCAGAATAGGAACAAAGGAATCCGGGTTCAGCAGTTTTAGGAAAAAGGATTCGCCATTAATGGTATTCAAGCAGAGAATCCAGGCCGTTGCTGTGGTACCGATGTTGGCGCCCATAATCACGGCGATGGAATTCCGCAGGGACATAATGCCCGTATTGACAAAACCCAACACCATCACACTGGTGGCAGCCGAGGACTGCACAATTGCGGTGACACCCGCGCCCAGCAGCAATCCCTTAATCGGACTGGAGGTCAGACTTTCCAGAATTATTTTCAGCTTGCCGCCGGCCAAACGTGCGATTGCATCGCCCATAATATGCATGCCGAACAGGAACAAGCCGATTCCGCCAAACAGTTGAAAGAGTGAAAAGATATCCATTTGTTCGCTCCTCGCGTTTTACGCTTTGTAAACTCTCAGTAAGATTCGTGTAAAAAATAGTCACATCCGGTAGTTATTATAACAGTGTTTCTACCGTTCATTCAAGTGGAAAGTCCAACAATTTCTAACAACTTCTCAGATTGATACTTGCCATTCCTGACGATTTGCATTATACTATAATCTGTTCTGCCCTATTTTCTGGAGAGATACCCAAGTGGTTGAAGGGTCCGGTCTTGAAAACCGGTAGGCGGGTCACTCCCGTGCGTGGGTTCGAATCCCACTCTCTCCGCCAACACGTCGGAGCAAGCGATATGCAGCTTGCTCCGACATTTTTACTGACCCGTCACGTGTTTCTGCAATGCGGATTTACCCAACGCGGAACAGTCGAGTACCCGTCTTACAGTCCGAAAACGGCCTTCGACAAATCCTTTTGAATTCAAAAACTCTGCAATTTCCGGGATTTTGCAGAGTTTTTTCTATTTTTTCCAAGTCCGTGAAAGATTTCCGCCCGCTGCCGCATAAATAGGGTGAAGGCCTTCAAGGAGAAACCGCTTATGTATACTGACCAAGAATTTACCCAACTGGTGCAGCGTTATGCAGACACCATATTCCGGGTGGCGTTCAGTTGGCTGAAAAATGCCGACGATGCCAACGATGTAACCCAAGACGTACTGATTACCTTGTATAGAACCGATCCCCCGTTCGACTCTGAGGC
>CAJMMY010000203.1 GCA_905214605.1 uncultured bacterium
AATTCTGGGTACACACAGACGGTCTGCCGTGTTATTCATTCTGCGAATATTTTCAATGGGACGGAACAGCTGCACCTTGCCCGCTTCCGTACGATATGCCTTCATACCTTCAAAAATTTCCTGACCGTAGTGGAACACCACTGCGCCCAAGTCCAGGCTAATGGGTCCGTAAGGAACCACCCGGGCATCATGCCAGCCCTGACCCTCATCATAATCCATCAGGAACATGTGGTCGGTAAATTCCTTGCCGAACGGCAATCCCTTCACCTGAGGTTTGGTTTTCGGAGTTGTGGTCTTGTTGATTTTGATTTCCATATTGTTCTCTCCTTTTCAATTTTCCCAATGATTTGAGATTCAGGAAACGGACAAACAAAAAAGCCCTCCGCTCCCTGCATTTTGCAAAGAGACGGAAAGCTCACACTTTTCGCGGTACCACTCTTTTTCGCCCTTTCGGACGCACTTTAAGGATTTTTGTGGAATCCAAGCTGTTGTAACGGCAGCACCCGTCATTGTTTACTACGCACCCCGGCGTTTCACCAATGCCGCTCCGGGAGGACACCCGATTTGCTTTCTTCTCCGGTTCTTCCACCAAGCGACCGGCTCTCTGCGCAAGTCCGCAAACGGACACGTTCCCATCAACGCGTTTCAATTATAAAATTGTTGCACCCATAGTAGCAACTTTTCTCTTCATTGTCAATCGTTTTTCCGCTAATATTTTCGTATTTATCAATTCTGATAAAGAATTTTGCATTCCAGCTTGAAATTACGTTGTAAGCCGCTAAACGCCATTTGTCCGCATGTGCGTTACACACGGACATGTCCGCCGGTGCGGTTCACTCTTGTAAATCGGACAGAAAAATGCTATAGTAATATGATACCTATTAAAAAAATCAAATCCCCCATGGAAAGGAGTTTTTATGACGGCTACTTCAGTCATTTTCATAACCCGATTCATTTTGCCGGTGCTGGCAATCTGGGTCATCTGCCGTTGCCTGCGTTCCATGCTCAGCGAAAAGTATGAGCCGGAAACGTGGGGACACCTCATTTTTCCGGATACCAGCGCTGCGCCGCTGCCCCACTGGGAGTGTTTAATCGGACGGAGCAAAACAGCGGACATCGTTGTCAATTCCGCGGATATTTCCCGGCTCCATGCCGTTTTGATTCGCAACGATAAGGGCATTTGGCGCATTTATGACATGGCAACCCGGGGCGGTGTTTTCGTCAACGGCGAGCGGGTCCCGTTCAAGGGTCTGATTGTGCAGAACGGCGACCGGATTCGTCTGTCTTCGGTCACCTTGGGCTTTGCGGACCTAACGGAAAGCGAGCTGCGCACCATTTCCGACCACCGCACCAGTGCCGGCGCATTCATCAACCCCGGCGCGACCCTGCTGATTCTCTCATTGTTTCAGGCATTGGTGGCTCTGCAATACAGTTTCACCGCCTCCGATACATACCTCACCGTGACCTGCCTTTCCTTTTTTGCGCTGTTGGCCATTGAATGGGCTTGCTATCTGATTATGCGGTCTGTGCGGCGCACCGGCTTTGAGGTGGAAACACTGGCATTCTTTCTGTGCACCTTGGGTCTTTCCGTGGTTGCCACGTCTGAGCCCGAGGAGCTGGTAAAAACCGTCATCCTCACCATGGTGGGCGTGGTGCTGTTCTTCCTGATGGGTTGGTGGCTCCGGGATCTGCGCCGGGCAAAGTTTCTCCGTTGGCCCGCCACCGTAGCTGCCGTAGGTCTGCTGTGCATCAACCTTGTGCTGAGTGAATACGTGTTCGGTGCGAAAAACTGGCTGTACATCGGCGGTTTTTCTCTGCAGCCCTCGGAACTGGTGAAGGTTTTGTACATTTATGCCGGCGCTGCCTCTCTGGACCGTCTGTTTGCCCGGCGAAATCTGCTGCTGTTCATCGGATTTTCCGCCCTGTGCGTCATTGCGCTGGCATTGATGGGCGACTACGGCGCCGCCATGATTTTCTTTGTCACGTTCCTGGTCATTTCCTATATGCGTTCCGGCTCCATCGCAACGGTATTTCTGGCGGTGTCCGGCGCTGCCATGGCAGGATTTCTGGTGTTCACCATTAAGCCGTATATTGCCCAGCGGTTCGCCACTTGGGGCCATGTCTGGGCCGACCCCTACGGTGCCGGTTATCAGCAGACCCGTACATTGGCCGCTGCCGCCTCCGGCGGATTGTTCGGACACGGCGCCGGACAAGGGTGGCTGAAAAACATTGTAGCCGCCAACACGGATATGGTGTTCGGTGTGATTTGCGAGGAATTCGGTCTGCTGATTGCGGTTGCCGCCGTACTCTCCATTCTGATTCTGGCGCTGTTTGCATTCCGCTCCGCTGCCCATGGCCGCAGCACATATTATGTCATTGCCGCCTGCGCAGCCGCATCCTTGATGGTGGCACAGCTTTCTCTGAACGTATTCGGTTCTCTGGATATTCTCCCCTTCACCGGCGTGACCTTTCCCTTTGTTTCCAAGGGCGGAACCAGCTTGCTGTCCTGCTGGATGCTGCTGGCATTCATCAAAGCGGCCGACACCCGGAAGAACGCAAGCTTTGTGGTCAAAAGCGCGGACAGTCAATTCAAACGGAATAAGAATCGGGGGGCCGAGGCATGAAAAAAGTCAAAAACAGAGCGGCAGCC
>CAJMMY010000204.1 GCA_905214605.1 uncultured bacterium
CAGCTTTCGCAGATAGCGAGGCAGACGGCGAATTACGTTATTGGAAACCTTGATTTTTTTCATATTACTCAAAATATATCACTCCTGTATGTGCAAATAGCACGAAGAATGCAGGGAAGTGTATGCACTGCAAACTCGGCTGTCTTTGTGAAATAATTATTATACGCAGTATGATACCACATCTTCATGGTAAATTCAATACCGTGTACGCGGCAAATCCTCCAAATCTTGCGGTTTTTCCATGGCTTTTTTATTGGTTACCATGCAAAAAATATTTGGAAAAAAATTCCGCTGCGGGAACCCACAACGGAATTTTTACAGATTGTGTCAAGCTGCGTCAATCGGTCAGAAAGGCAGCGCGGAATTCGTCTGCCGTACCTGCTGCATAGTAAGCGGCGGAGCCATCGGACTTTTCGCAGTACAGACGCTCGCCGTCAATCCAGATGTTCAGCGTGCAGCTGCTGCCGTCATCATTATAAAAAAGCAATGTGCAATCCGGCGAGGTTGTATACTGCCCCGGTGCAGCAACGATGGCAACTTGCAGAATACTTTGCAGACCCGGCGTGTTTGCTGTGGCATCGGATAAAACGGATTGGGTTTTGTCGTCCTCAATGCTTGCCGATTCTATGTTTTGTTTCTGATCCTCGGACGAATCGGCGTCAACCGCTGTGACAGACACGTAGCTGTATTCCATCAGACTGGCTGCCATTTCCGCAGAATCCTCTTCAAGAGCCGCGGAATCGTCACCATCGTCGTCCATTGCGGAGATAAGAGAACGATCATCGGCATCTGCGGAAAACATTGCGGGCATTGACCGTGCGCCGGGGAAGGGAAGACCGCCCATGGATTTTCCGCACAGCAGAATCAGCGCTACGCATGCTGCAACGGCGGTAATGCGGGAGAGCCACTGTTTCTTTTTCGGTTTTGCCGCCTGCCCATTTACCTTGCGCATGACGGATTCGGTAAAGCCATCCGGAACCGGCTCCAAATCGGATATGACCTGGGACAGAGCCGAAAATGCATCATAAACTGCCAGACATTCCGGGCAGGCTGCCAGATGCTCCATCACTTGGGCGCGGTCGGATTCGCTCAATTCACCGTCTGCCATGGTGCTGATTTTTTCGCGGATTTCATCACAGCACATGAATATGCCGCCCCCTTTTCTGTTTCTTCTGCTGTTTAGACGTACTGCCGTCTGAAAAGTTCCCTTTTTGAATTAAAATATTGCAGAGTTTTTTTCGGGCGCGGAAAATACGGGATTTCACCGTTCCCTCTTCCAACCGCAGCTGCCGGCTGATTTCATCATAGCTCATGCCGCCGATTTCCCGGAGCACCAGAATTTCCCGCATTTCCGGGCTCAGTTCCGCCAAGCCTTCCCGGACGTGGATTTGCAGCTCCCGGCGCTCGGCCTCTGTTTCCGGGGAAAAGGAATCGTCGGGAATTTCCATGAATTCCTCGTCGCCGTCGTCATTTTCGTAAATCAAGGGGACGGTTTTCTGACGGTTTCGTTTCCGAAGAAAATCCAGGCACAGATTTGTGGTCAAACGGTACAGCCAAGAAGAAAACTTGCTGTCTCCCCGGAAGTTCGGCAGGTTCACATAGGCTTTCAGAAACGCGTCCTGCGCCAAATCGGCAGCGTCTTCCTCGTTTCCTACCATGCGCAGCGCCAGATTGTATACAATTTTACTTTGGTCCAAAACCAACAATTCAAAGGCCTCCGTGTGACCGGCAAGCACCTTTTGAATAATGCGCTGTTCCTCTTCGTTTGTCAGCATGACAGGATTACCTCAGTTCCAGTTTAATCTCCCGGATTACCAGTTCCAAATCGTGAAATGACTCCGTTGCCATCAGTTTCTGTTTGTAATAGGCACCGTGGGGAACGCCCTTCAGGTACCATGCCAAATGTTTTCTTGCCTCAATGCAGGCCAACCGCTCGCCCTTGTATTCCGCAGCGGTCTGAATCTGCCGCCGTGCGGTTTCCATGCGTTGGGGAATGGGGGGCAGCTCCGGCTCTGGCTGCCCATTCAATGCGGCATTTGCCCGGGCGAACAGCCAAGGGTCGCCAAAAGAGCCGCGGCCGATCATCACGCCGTCGGCACCGGTATACCGGAGAATGTGAACGGCATCTTCACCGGAAAACACATCGCCGTTGGCCCAAACGGGTATGGTAACGGCCTGCTTTACGTCCCGGATGATGTCCCAATCCGCTCTGCCGGCGTACATCTGCACCCGTGTGCGGCCGTGAACGGCAATGGCGGAGGCACCGGCGCGCTGACACATTTTTGCAAAGTCCACGGCGTTTACGCTGCCGCTGTCCCAGCCCTTCCGAAATTTTACCGTAACCGGTACGGATACGGCGCCCGCCACGGCGGAAATGATTGCTTCCGCCAGCTCCGGGGTTTTCATCAGTGCGCTGCCGTCACCGGATTTGATCACCTTGCCCACCGGGCAGCCCATGTTGATGTCGATAATATCTGCGCCGGACACCTCGGCGGCGATGACGGCGGCTTCAGCCATGCAGGGGATATCGCTGCCGAAGATCTGGGCAGCGGCGGGCTTTTCGTTGGGGGCCAGCTTCAAAAGGCCTCGGCTTTTCTTGTCCTGATAGCACAGAGCCTTGGCACTGACCAG
>CAJMMY010000205.1 GCA_905214605.1 uncultured bacterium
ACCAAAGTCACCGACGGTCCCATAATATCCGCAATCACCGCCGTCAGCAGCGGATAATGGGTGCAGCCAAGGATCAAGGTATCAATCCCCGTTGCTTTCAGCGGTTCCAGATATTCCCTTGCCACGGTTTCAATCACCACGTCTCCCGGGCGGATTCTGCCGTTTTCCACCAACGGCACAAACAGCGGGCACGGTTTTCCGATGACTTCCACGGTGGGGTCCAGCTGATGGAGCATTGCCTCATAAGCACCGGAGCGAATAGACGCTTTCGTTGCAATGATACCCACCTTTTTCGTCCGGGTCATCAGCAGTGCCCGCCGACAGGTCGGCTCCACCACGCCCACAATGGGCAGGTCGTTTTCCCGCTGCAGCGTATCCAACGAGGTGGTAGACACCGTGCCGCAGGCAATCACAATGGCTTTCAAGTCAAAGGACCGGAGAAAGCGCACATCCTGTCGGGCATATTTCAAAATGGTCTCTTTCGTCCGACCACCGTAAGGCACCCGGGCGGTATCCCCGAAATAAATCAACTTCTCCTGGGGCAGAATCCGGCGCAGCGCCTGCACCGCCGTCAATCCGCCCAGGCCGGAGTCAAATACACCAATCGGTCTTGTATCCATAGAGTTCTCCTTCGGGCTTGCCATGTCTCCCGGCAAACCGTCTCTTTTACAGATTTACAATATAATGATGTATTATACTATGCCGACCCGCTCTCTGCAAGACACCACACTCTGCTTTTTACTGAAATTTTACATTCCAAACTTTCATTTCCCTTTCGCAAAATACAACGTTGTTATGTAAACTATTTTTGCATATTTCTTGAAAATATACAGAATTCAGAAATGTTGAAAACTATGTTGGAACTGTGCAAAAGCGGCTTATTTCCTAAGCTTTTGTTTTCCTACCTTGTAACTTGTCTATTCATTTTTGTTACTTTTTGAAACCATTTTATGTCACCCATTGTCGCAGATTGGAGAACCCTGTATTTTTGCAAGGTTCTATGCGTTCCCGTATCAGACGGACGGATATTTTTCCCCCGCTCCCCATAAATTGTTGCTAAGCGACCATTGATTTGAAGGAGGGATTCCGTTTGAAACAATTTCTTGCGCTGCTGCTGACTGTAATCTGTCTGACCCTGCCCGTGGGAGCCGTAGACATTTTACCCGCCGACGCCATTTCCGTTGCCGCACCGTCTGCTTGTCTGATGGAGCGCTCCACGGGAACGGTACTCTATGAAAAAGACGCCCATACACCCCGCCCCATTGCCAGTGTGACCAAAGTTATGACCCTGCTGCTGGTGTTAGAGGCTGTGGACCGGGGGGAGATTGTCCTTACCGACACTGTCACCGCCAGCAGCCATGCTGCCGATATGGGCGGCAGCCAGATTTGGCTGGAAGAAGGGGAGCAAATGACTGTGGACGAAATGCTCAAGTGCGTGACGGTGGTTTCCGCCAACGACTGTGCCACGGCTTTGGCGGAATTTGTTGCCGGCACGGAAGAGAGCTTTGTCCAGAAAATGAACGAGCGAGCCGCCGCCTTGGGAATGACAGACACCCATTTTGTGGACTGCACCGGACTGACCGATGACCCGAATCACTATGCCTGCGCCTATGATGTGGCAGTCATGTCCCGGGAATTGCTGTCCCATGACCAAATCCGTACATACTCCACCATCTGGATGGATACCGCCCGAGACGGGGCCTTCGGTCTGACCAATACCAACAAGCTGATTCGCTTTTATGAGGGCGCAACGGGTCTGAAAACCGGGTATACCTCCGCCGCGAAATATTGTCTGGCAGCCAGTGCCCTGCGCAGCGGCACGGAATACGTGGCTGTCGTGTTGGGTGCCGACAGCTCCGCAGACCGGTTCGAGAGTGCCAAAACTCTGCTGAACTATGCCTTTGCCAACTACGTGCTCCGCCCCATGCGCATGGAATCGCCTCTGCCGCCCATTCCCGTAACTCTGGGCGCTGCCGATTGCGTTCAGCCGGTGTACCCGGACCTGCCCGGCACCGTTCTGACCAAACAGCAGGCCGGGGATTTGCAGTTTGATTTGCAGCTGCCGGACCGATTGGAGGCGCCCATTGCCGCCGGTGAGTCCATCGGCACCCTGACCGTTTCCTCCGGCGGACAAACGCTGGCGGAGATTCCCCTGCTGGCCGATCGGGAGATTCCGCGGCTGAATACCGGAGAAATTTTTGCAAAATTGGTCGAGATTTTGTTCTGCGCTCCGTAGTTTCCCCACCGAGCAAGTTTTTTCGTGCAATTTCGTACTTTTTCGCCCCACTTTTACCGTTTTTGACAGGAAGTTTTTATTTGCCTTTTCCCTAATGGGGTGTATAATAGAATCCATTACAATACGAAGGAGGACACTCTATGATAAAAGTGGATTTGTCCGGCGCTTCCCCGTTTTTCACGGATACCGGACCGGACTATGCAGCCGTTGCCGCCGCTCATCGGTCTTTGGCAGAGCATTCCGGCCCCGGTGCTGAATTTACCGGTTGGCTCACCCTGCCGCAGACCATGCTCAACGGTGAGCTGAAAGCCATTCTCTCTACCGCAAAGCGGATTCGCGCCCGGTCCCAGGCGCTGGTGGTCATCGGCATCGGCGGGTCGTATCTGGGTGCCCG
>CAJMMY010000206.1 GCA_905214605.1 uncultured bacterium
AATTCCCGCATTCGTGCCCTTAGAGCTGCAATCCGCAAACCGCATTTTGGTCAGCGTTGCTCCACTCAGAGAATCAAATAAACCGCTGTTTCTGCCGGTAAACAAGAACCCTTTCAGCACATTACCGCCGCCGTTATACCCGCCGCCATTGAGCAAATTGTCGCAATCAATGGCCGGGTTGTCGCAATCAATGGCCGGGAAATTCTCCATGGGATTTTTTGTCCAATCGGAAACGTAATCTTTGCTTTCCCAATCAATCCAATCAAAGGAAATCGTTCCCCCTTGTACGATTTTAACGCCTTTAACGCCGGATTTCCGGTTCTTGTCCTTGTAGATGCTGCTGCGCAGATTATTCAGATGCCGCACCTTGGAAACGTTGATTTCCGTAATTTCCCCGTCTGTATTCTTTTTAGTCGAGTCAAACAAGCTGTTTACCGTTTCCTCAGCCGAACCGGTGATTAGCGTATTATTCTTATCGTCAGAATAATTCAACTCAACTTTTATCGTCAGATCGCCGCCCGGCGTTAATCCTGTGCAAACCTTTTCAAAGGAATTTTTCGATTCCAGACTATCCAGAATTTTCGTCACAGTGATGCTGTCATTTATGACAAATAAATCTTTGCTGCCGCCCGTATAAGTCAGTTGCATCGATTTATCATGGGCGTCTGTCACGGTCAATGTCAGTTTCAGTTTATTCTGGGTCCAGCGGAGCGCCCGCATACCGCTGCAGGAGATCTTCACATACAGCTCTTCCCCGTTCACAACTTCCAGCTTGGGCGCGAAAGTTTTCGGCAGACCTACCGTACCGTATTCGATTTGTCCACCGATTGTACCATTTTCCGTGCTGCCGTAATAGCCGATTTTCGGCTCCGCTTTGCTGCGGGTCGCGCGGGTCCAGTCATTCAGCGCCATCACGGTATCAATCGTAATTTCCTCTTCGGAATAGAACGCTCCGTACACATCGCCGCTGAGCGGGTTCAACAGCAGCAGAAAATGCCCGCCTTTGGCAGTTGCCTCCGTCAGCGAGGTATTGGTCTTCATCAGATATTTTTGGGTCGTTGCCTCATCGGAGGAAACCCAGAACAGATTCTTCCAACTTTCATCATTCTTATCCCCGGGGTAATCCTTGGGTCGTTGGGTCAGCTCATGCGTTCCGTCAATGGTTTCCTTATACACGTCCAATCGACCGGAGGCTTTCATATTGGTCATTTCCGATTGCGCAGCCATAAAAATCTGGCGGGCGTAATCGTCCAATTCTGCCATGTGCAGCTTTCTCTGAAATGCCACCGCACCGGGGATTGCAATACTCATCAGAACGACCAAAATGGCCACGCCAATCAGCATTTCAGCCAGCGTAAAGCCGCGATTGTTGCGCTTGTTCTGTTTGTTTGCGTAATTCACCCGACTGCCCCCTTCTTCACGATTTTTATATTTGTTATTTTTATGGCAAGTTTTGCAAGTCTTACTGATATTTTAGCATTGTTTCATAATAATTTCAATACTGTAACTATTCTTTACCCATCTTTTCAGTCGATATGATATATATATCATATCGTTGGTTCAGATTTATGAAATATGTTCAATAGTCTTATCTCAAGGTATGAGAATTTCACAAACAGCCGGCTCCATGCATCGTGTTTGCATGTAGCCGGCTGTCATTTTAGCGATGTTTATAAATCTTTTTATCCAGTGAAAAAATTCGGTTGCTGAACTGACCGCCGGGCATGTCGCTCAACACTTCCCGATAAATTTCCATACGGCTGTCGATTCGGTCAATATACGACAGCAGCTCGCTTTCCGCGCACATGGGCACCACCGCGGCGCCGAATTCCGGCTCCCCATGATGAGACAGCACCAAATGCTGCAGCAAAACGCGCTTTTCTTCCGGCGTATTCAGCTCCGCTGCAATCTCGCCGATTTCCTGCGCGCCCATCACCAGATGACCCAACAGCTGTCCCTCCAGAGAATAGCTGTTCACCAAGCCCAGATGGGAGAAACTGAATTCATGCTCTTTCTGCAAATCGTGGGCAAATGTTCCCGCCAGCAGCAAGCTGCGGTCTACAATTTCCGAATACAATCCGGCCAGAAAATCTGCCAGACGGAGCATATTGCCCGTATGCATCAGCAAGCCCTGCAAGAAACCATGGTGTACGCTCTTTGCCGCGGGAATGTTCTGAAATGCAACTTTGTGCCGCCCCATCAGTTCCAGACAAATGGCGCGATAATCCGGGTCCTCAATGGATTGCAGCAGCTGCTCCACTTCCCCGAACATTGCATCGGCATCAATGGGTGCCACGGGAACCAATTTGGAAATATCCACTACATCCCGGTCCTCTTTCAGACGAATCCGTTCCGCCGTCATCTGCAAGCTGTTCCGGAAAGTGCTGACAGTTCCCCGGATTTTTGCAATTTTCCCCTCGTCGTTCTGACCGATGGGTCCGGTATAGTCCCATACCTTAGCATCCATGGTTCCGCTTTGGTCCATCAAGGTTACAGTCAAAAAAGGCTTGCCGTTGTTGGCAACTTTCGGGGTCACGGCTTTCAGTACATAAAAGCCCTCTGCCTCGTCTCCCGCCTGAAGCTCTGCAAGCAGCTGATCGCGTA
>CAJMMY010000207.1 GCA_905214605.1 uncultured bacterium
GAGCGTACGCTTATGGGACTGTTTGATAAAAAATTCTGTAATATCTGCGGTGAGAAGATTGGACTGTTGGGCAATCGGAAACTGGAAAACGGAAATCTCTGCAAGGACTGTGCCAAAAAGCTTTCCCCTTGGTTCAGTGACCGCCGCCGCTCCACAGTGGAGGACATCAAAGAGCAGCTTGCTTACCGGGAAGAGAACCGGGGCAGAGCCGCCCAGTTCCGCATCACCCGCACTTACGGCGAGAGCTGGAAGGTGCTGATAGACGAGGAGCATCGGTGGTTTACCGTCACCCGCGCCCGGGATCTGGCGGAGGCGAATCCGGATATTCTGGACTTTGACGCAATCACAGGCTGCCGCGTGGATATTGATGAGGACCGCAGGGAGCAGATGCGGGAGGATTCGGATGGCAAGGAAGTCAGCTACGTTCCGCCCCGTTATGAGTACTCCTACGATTTTGACGTGATTATCTCGGTGCGGCACCCCTATTTCGATGAAATGCGGTTCCGGCTGAACGACAGCTCTGTGTACTATGAGCCGGCCGCCGTGCAGCAGCGCCCCATGATGGGACAGATGGGTCAAATACAGCGGCCCATGCCCGGCCGGCCCCAGAATATGCAGCGGCCCATGATGGGGCAGCCCGTGGGCATGAACCGAATGGCCAACGATGTCAACCCGGAAAACTGCATGGAATACCGCAAGTATCGGGAAATGGGCGATGAGATTCGCGCAGCGCTCCAGCAGGCAATGGAGATTGCCCGGGGCGGCGGAGAGACCCCGACTCCCGTGCAGGAAACCCCGGCACCCATGGCGGCAGCCGGACCGTGGACCTGCCCCTCCTGCGGCGGACAGAACAACGGCAAATTCTGCGAATACTGCGGTGCGCCGAGACCGTAACAAGTCAATCCGAAGAAACAGCTGAACGGTGCCCGCTCGCAACATGCGGGCGGGCACCGCTGCAAAGGAATCAGAAAAGGAAGGGTGAGATTATATGCCAGCACAGGTAACCAATTATCAATGCCCCAGCTGCACCGGTCCGCTGCACTTCGTAGGCGCGTCCGGTAAATTAGAGTGCGATTATTGCGGTGCCAGCTACGATGTGGCGGAAATTGAGGCACTGTACGCGGAAAAGGAAGAAAAAGCGGTTGCTGCACAGCAGGCTGCCGAGGAAAAGGCTGCGGAGAAGAAAGCAGCCGTTGGAGAAAATACGTGGGATACCTCCGGTCTGAATAGCGACTGGGGTGCGGAGGCCGATGGCATGAAGGTCTACAGCTGCCCCAGCTGCGGCGCGGAGCTGATTTGCGATGCCAGCACAGCGGCAACCTCCTGCCCCTATTGCGGCAATCCTACTGTGGTGCCCGGGCAGTTTGCCGGTCAGCTGAAACCGGATTTCATTATCCCCTTCAAGTACAGCAAAGAGGACGCCGTCAAGGCGCTGAAAGAGCACTATGCAGGAAAGATTTTCCTGCCCAAGAGTTTCACCAACGAAAACCATATTCAAGAGATCCAGGGCATTTATGTGCCCTTCTGGATGTTTGACGGCGAGGCGGAGGGCGATGCCCATTATCAGGCAACCCGCTCCCGCACCTACACCTCCGGGGATTATGAAATCACGGAGACAAGACATTTTGACGTTTATCGCGCCGGCAGAGTGACCTTTGAAAAGGTTCCGGTGGACGCATCCAGTAAAATGCCGGACGACCACATGGACTCCATCGAGCCCTATGACTACAAAAAGCTGAAACCCTTCTCCACGGCCTATCTGCCCGGGTATTTGGCGGATAAATTCGACGTCACCGTGGAGCAGAGCCGGGAGCGGGCGGACCAGCGCTGTCAGGGAACCTTGGACGCAGCGCTGCGGAGCAGCGTGAGAGGTTATGATACCTGTATCCGAACCGGCGGCAGCTCCAGTCTGCAGCGCGGCAAGGTGCATTATGCCCTGATGCCGGTGTGGATGCTGAACACGAAGTGGCACGGCAAGGACTTTACCTTTGCCATGAACGGACAGACCGGAAAACTGGTGGGCGACCTTCCCATGAGCTGGGGACGGTTTTGGGGGCTGTTTGCCGCCATTGCCGCACCGCTGTCGATTTTGGGAACGATTGTCTCCGTGCTGATGCTGCGATAAGGAGGGGCGGACATGAACAAGAAATTCACAGCTTTGCTGATGGCGCTCCTGTTGGCGCTGACACTGTGTGTTCCCGCCATGGCGGTGTCGGAATACGGTGTGGTTTATGACGAGACCGATTCCCTTGGCTCCGTGGAGCTGGATTACATGGGCGAGCATGCCCTGCCGGAGCTTTCGGAAAAATTGCAGATGGACCTGCGGATTGACATATTTACCGATGAGGACGTATCCGCAGATACCGATGTCATGGACATTGCGGAATACGTCTATGAAAACAGCGGCTATGGCTGGGGCGAGAACCGGGACGGCGTTTCCCTGACGCTGCTGATGCGGGCGCAGCCGGACGGAACCTATGCACTGGCAGAAGACGATTGGGGCATTTACACCTTTTTGAGCCAGACCCGGGGCGACGCGCAGGATTTGGCGGATACCGTATATGATGCGGTGGCGCCTTACATGGCGGAG
>CAJMMY010000208.1 GCA_905214605.1 uncultured bacterium
GGAGGACATCGCCAATGTGGAGCTGCGCCCCACCTTTGTCAGCCTTGTGGATGAAACCGGCTCCGGGCAGGATGTCATCGACAAGCTGGCCAGACACAAGGTCAATACCCGGTACATCCGGCGCGTGCCGGACGGCATGGGCACATGGCTGGCCGTGTTTGACAATGACGGCGATGTCTGCGCCGCCATCTCCAAGCGGCCCGACACCACGCCGCTGACCCGGCTGCTGTCCCATTGCGACCGGAGCAAGCCGGTTGTGGTGCTGGACCATGACCCCCAGGGCATTCGGGAGGCGGAAACCGTGCAGGCGGATTTGGTGCTGTGCGGACACACCCATCGGGGACAGTTTTTCCCCATGAATCTGTTTACCAAACTGTCTCTGGAAAAGGGATTTTATTACGGCTATACCCGGCGGGGAAAGACACAGGCTGTGATTTCTGCCGGTACGGGATTCCATCAGATGCCCATTCGCATCGGCTCCGACAGCGAAATTGTGGATTTGCATCTGCACATCTAATCGAATAGGAACTTGGGCTCCGCCTGCATATTGTGCAGGCGGATTTTTTATGCGCAAAATGATGCAGTTCGCGACAAAAAATACACATTTCAAGGACGGTGAAGGCGGTCTTTCCGAAAAGCTGATATGCTGTACCGTAGAGAAAGTGTTTTGGTAGATTTTTACTGAAATTCAGGTACAACATTTATATCAACCAGAGGAAGAAAGGAGCGCCAAGGTGAAGAAACGGCTTATCAGTTTATTGTTGGTCATCTGCATGGTGCTGACCTTGCTGCCGGCGGAAGTTCTGGCAGCCGAGGTGAAAAAACCTGCGGATAATGCCTCACAGACAGCTGTGGTGCAGGAGAATCCCTTTACCGATGTGGAGCAGAACAGTTGGTATGCTGCCGCGGTACAGTATGTCCGGGTGAACGGATTCTTCAGCGGCGTCAGCGACACATTATTTGCGCCAGACGGCTCAATGACCCGCGGCATGTTTGTAACGGTATTGGGACGTATGGCAGGCGTAGACGCGGCAAAATACGGCGGAGAAACCGGATTTTCCGATGTGGAGCCGACTGCGTGGTATGCACCTTATGTGAAGTGGGCAGCGCAGTACGGTATTGCCAACGGCATGGGAAACGGTCTGTTTACACCGAATGACAAAATCAATCGGGAACAGATGGCAGTGTTCTTTGCCGCTTATTTCGAGAAGTTCGATGTGACCCCCAAAACGGAAAAAGCAATTGCGGGCAAACCGGCAGATTTGGGTCAGGTTTCCGATTGGGCAAAAAGCGCCGTTTTGAAACTGTGGTCTATGGGACTGCTTTGCGGAGACGGCGTGAACTTTGCGCCGAAAGATACGGCAACCAGAGCAGAGGCTGCGACGCTGTGCAAGAGCGTGGACAAATCCGTGGAGACATGGTATTCCGAATCGGGCGTGGAAAGCACCCGCGTCAGCGTGGACCCGGAACAGCAGGAACCGAAACCCACGCCTACACCTACACCGTCTGGAACGTCTGTTACATCAACGAACTATCTGGTGCAGTTTGAAATGGGTAAAGATCAGCCGACCATGACGCTGCCGAACAAGGGAGAATATGCCTCCGGAACCCCCATTACGCAGCTGCCGACCCCTGTGGCACAGGGCATGATCTTCTTGGGATGGTTCTACGATAAGGAACTGACCCGTGGTGTAGAAATCGGAGACACCGTGACAAAGAGCATGACGCTGTATGCAAAAGCGGCTGCGGGAAGTGAAGTCACCTCGGTGGAGACACCCAATTACGTGACTAAGGACGAAATTCCCGCCGGTGAGTTTTCATTCGATGTCATCGGTGTGAGTGCAATCACGGACGAGACAATCAAGTTCATCAATATTACAGAAACCAACAGTCCGGTAACATATACAGTCAACGGTACAACTGTGACGGCGAAACTGAAAGCCGGTCAGACGTATCAAGTGGAGTTGTTGGACGAGAATGCACGGCTTAAGATAGGCAATGAGGAACAGCAGCCGGCATCTGTGCGTTATCTGAATATCCGGACGAAAAAGGACGAAGTTACGCATGCCGGATTGAACAGTGATGTTAAGGAAATTCCCGCGACAGAGACGGGAAATCTTGCCGCTGACGTGTTCAATGGCATTTATCAGATTGACCCCAACGGAACGACAACTCGAAATACCACCAGCGGAACCTTTACCTACAGCGGCAAGAAACCGTTGAAGGTTGGCGATGTTCTTGCGGTTACGGATAACGGAGCATCTTTGAACGACGTGAGGTCGGAAACCGGCGATGTGGCATACATCAAAGTAACTGGTGTAAAGGGCAACAACATCAGCTATGAAATGGCAGAGGTGGAGGACGTTCTGTTCATGCCGGACGTGCTGCCGATTCAGTCTGGTTGGGATAAGGACAGTGAGACAAACCAAATCACGATTTCCGATGCCAATCTCACTACGGCTATGAACAATGTGAGCGCATCCGGCTTGGACGTGGGGGATTTCCTTGCGTTTATCAATGGCGCTTACAGCGAAAACAGCACCGTATCTTCCTACGGTAAAATTACGGAATTTTC
>CAJMMY010000209.1 GCA_905214605.1 uncultured bacterium
CAGAATGTGGACGCCGCGCTTTCCGAAAAGCTGCTGACCTTGGCTACGGCTTACGGTCCGCTCCCCGACGTGCTGCCCACTTTGGAATCTATGTCCGACACCCCCCAAACCCGGGCCGCTCTGCAGGAGCTGAAAACCATTGAGTCTGCCGTCACCGCCTGGGGATTGGAAAACCGGGTGACTTTGGATTTCTCCATTGTCAGCGACCTGAATTACTACAACGGCATTGTGTTTCAGGGATACGTGGACGGTCTTTCCAGTCATATTCTTTCCGGCGGTCGATATGACCCGCTGATGGAGCGCATGCAACGTAAGGACAGCGGCATCGGCTTTGCGGTATATGCCAGCATGCTGGAGCAGTTCCAAACCGAAGACGATGCCTTTGACGGAGACGTGCTTCTGCTGTACGATGACAGCTCCGCTCCCGGAGATATTACCCGGGAAATGGAAATGCTGACCCGGCAGGGCAAGCAGGTACGGGCCGCCCGGGAAATTCCTGCCGACCACCGCTATCAGGAAACGCTGACCATGAAAAACGGAGGAATTTGCCGTGATTAACATTGCATTGCCCAAAGGGCGGTTGGGAGAAAAGGTCTATGAGCTGTTCGAGCAGGCCGGATATGCCTGCCCCAGTATTAAGGAAAACAACCGCAAGCTGATTTTTGAAAATCCCGCAGTGGGCGTCCGATACTTCTGGGCAAAGCCCACAGACGTTCCCGTGTATGTGGAGCGGGGCGCGGCGGATATCGGCGTGGCAGGAAAAGACATTCTTCTGGAATACGAGCCGAATGTTTACGAATTGGGCGATTTGGGCATGGGAAAATGCCGCATGTGCGTGGCCGGAAAGCGGGAATTCCGGGACAATATGAACCGTACCCTCCGGGTGGCTACCAAATTCCCCAATATTGCAAAAAACTACTATGCGTCCATCAGCCGGGAAATTGACATCATCAACCTCCACGGCTCCATTGAGTTAGCCCCCATTGTAGGGCTGAGCGACGTCATTGTGGACATCGTGGAAACCGGCTCTACCTTAAAAGAAAACAATCTGCAGGTTCTAGAAACCGTTGTTCCCATCAGCGCGCAGCTGATTGCCAATAAGGCCGCCTACCAGTTCAAGTACCAAGAGATTGAAACCATGAGCCAACGCATTTTTGCACTTTGCAACGGAGGAGATTGACATGATTCGAACCTTTCAATACGGAGAAGTTCCCAACGAGGAATTGTTTATCCGTTCTCAACTGATTGTAGACGTGGCCCCGGTGGTCACGGAAATTCTGGACGATGTGCGAAAAAACGGTGACGAGGCGCTGTTCCGTCTCACCGAAAAATTCGACCATGCAACGCTCACCTCTCTGGAGGTTTCTCAAGAGGAAATCGACGAGGCTTACAATTCCGTGGGCGAGGACTATGCCGTACTGCGGCAGGCTGCGGAGAACATCGAGGCCTATCACAAAAATCAGGTGCGCCCCGGGTTCATTATGACGAAAGAAAACGGCGTAATACTGGGGCAGAAAGTCACGCCCATTGCCGCTGTGGGGCTGTATGTTCCTAACGGCACCGCAGCTTATCCCTCCTCTCTGCTGATGAACTGCGTGCCCGCAAAAATCGCCGGCTGCCCCTTGCTGGTCACCGTAACACCCCCGGGTCCCGACGGCAAAGTGGACCCCGCCATTCTGGCTGCAGCAAAAATTGCCGGCGTGGATAAAATTTACAAAATTGGCGGCGCCCAAGCCGTGGCTGCACTGGCTTACGGCACGGAAACCATTCCCAAGGTGGATAAAATTGTCGGCCCCGGCAATGCCTACGTGGCCGAGGCGAAAAAGCAGGTGTTCGGCAAGGTTGCCATTGACACCATTGCCGGACCCAGCGAGGTGCTGATTGTGGCCGATGACTCCAACGACCCGAAAGTGATTGCCGCGGATATGCTGGCGCAGGCCGAGCATGACGTTATGGCAACCGCAGTTCTGGTCACGGATTCTCCGGATTTCGGCCAAAAGGTTGCCCAGGAGCTGGAGCGCCAGATTCCGCTGCTGCCCCGGGAGGAGATTGCCCGGGCATCCATTGACAACAACGGAAAAATCGTCATCGCCAAGGACCTGATGGACGCCATGGACTGCGCCAATGAAATTGCTCCGGAGCATCTGGAAATCGCCGTGGACGACCCGTTCCGTTACCTGCCCTATGTGCAGAATGCCGGCTCTATTTTCCTCGGCAAGCACTCTCCCGAGGCTTTGGGCGATTACATGGCCGGTCCGAATCACACTCTACCCACCACCGGCACCGCCAAATTCGGCAGTCCGCTGTCCGTGGACGATTTTGTGAAGAAATCCCAGTACACCTACTACACGCCCTCGGCTCTGGAAGAAATCAAGGACGGTTTGATGCTCTTTGCAGAAAAAGAGGGTCTGCAGGGTCACGCCCGGAGCGTTGGCATTCGCTTTGAGGAGGCATAATATGAGCCGCTTTTTCAGTGAAAAATATCGGAATCTGGAGGCTTATACCCCCGGAGAGCAGC
>CAJMMY010000210.1 GCA_905214605.1 uncultured bacterium
TTAGTCGGTGACGTAGGGCAGCAGAGCGATCTGACGAGATCTCTTGATAGCCTCAGTGAGCTGGCGCTGATGCATTGCGCAGGTACCGGTTGCCCGACGGGGCAGAATCTTGCTGCGGTCAGACATGTAGCGTTTCAGTTTTGCAGTGTCTTTGTAGTCAATGTAAGTGCATTTATCCACGCAGAACTGGCAAACTTTTCTCCGTTTCCGGTTCTTCGGATTGTTCTTATCGAATGCCAAGGTCATAACCTCCCTTATAAAAGTGTCAATGTTGTTTCACCGTTCACTCAGAACGGCAGGTCTCCGTCGTCGTCCTCCAGTTCTGCGAACGCAGAGGCTCCGCGGCCGCTGTCCGCAGCAGGGCTGCTGGCAGCATAATTGTGGCCGTCACGGCGGGGTGCATCGTAGCTGCTGCGGCTGTAGCCGCTGTCGGAATCTTCGCGACGTTTGCTTTCACCGAAGTACACATTGTCCGCAACGACTTCAGCGCTTCTGCGCTTGTTGCCTTCACGGTCGGTCCAGTCACGGATCTGCAGACGGCCGGAAACGGCCACCATGCTGCCCTTGCTGAAGTACTTGGAAACAAACTCTGCCGTCTGGCGCCAGGCCACAACGTCAATGAAGTCCGTCTGTCTTTCGCCGCCGTCACGGCCGGCGAAATCACGATCCACCGCCACAGTAAAAGATGCGACGGGTGTTTGGGACTGAGTATACCGCAGATCAGGATCGCGGGTCAGTCGTCCCATAATTACAATGTGGTTGAGCATGAACCTGCCTCCTTATTCGTAGCGCAGGGTAATCAGGCTCCGGATGACACCTTCGGTAATGCCGAGGATACGATCCAACTCTGCAGGGAAATCAGGGGCGCTGGTGAACTTCACGAGCACGTAGTAACCTTCGGAAATGTAGTTGATTTCGTAAGCCAGTTTCCGCTTACCCATCTCCTCCATCTCGTCGATTGTGCCGTTGGTTTCGATCAGCGTTTTGAATTTCTCCACGATGGATGCGACGTTCTCCTCACCGATGCTGGGATCGATGATGTACATCAGTTCGTATTTTTCGCTAACTTTTGCCATGTTTGCACCTCCTTATGGTCGATTGGCCCTCACTCTTAGTGAGAGCAAGGATTGCCTGTCATTGACAAGCTCTATTATTTTACACTTTTTTCAGCATTTGTCAAGTGATTTTTCTTGATTTTTCCGTGGTATTTCAAAATAATCCTTTTTTATGGAACCATATAATTTCCACCACCACAATCAGCACGGAAATCACAGCCACAACCGGGTAGGCAAACTGCCATTGCAGCTCCGGCATGTGCGCAAAGTTCATGCCGTACCACCCGACCAGCAAGGTCAGAGGCAGGAAAATCGCCGATACCACCGTCAGCAAATTCATAGACCGTGTCTGACGCATTTCAATCTGGGATTGGTGTATTTCGCGAATCTGCACGGCGTATTCGTCCAGCATTTCCGTGTGCTCATTCAGCCGTTGGATTCTGTCCGACAGATACCCGTAATTCAGACATTCTTCTTCCGACAGCATCTGATTGGTATTGGAGCGTATGGTCATCGCCAGATTGATCAGCTGATAATAATACGCATGGAGCGCCCGCAAATCCCGGCGATAGGGCATCATTTGATGATAAAAGTGGGACTGCACCCGGTCCAAAGAGGATTCCTCCAATTCGGACAGATTGTCTTCGATTTTCTGCAAATAAATCGCATCGTCTTCCACCAAAGAATTCAGCAGATGGCAAAACATACTCACCACCGTAGTGCGGTCGGGGAACTGATTCTCCCGAATTCGATTCAGCAGATGCGCAGTCCGCTCCGGCGCACCGATTAAATATAATGTGCGGTTATCCAGATAAAAGCCCAGACACAGTTTTCCGGTAACCCGTTCCTTTTTTGTAGGAATCGCCAACGTGCCGAAAATACAGTTGGAAAACAATTCTGCCCGGCAATACTCCATGCGTTTCAGATGATGCATCATTGTTTTGTGGTGGGGCAAATCCGACACTTCCCTGCCGAATTCTTCCTCGGTCAGCAGAATCACCCGTTTGAATGTTTCCCCGACTGTTTCCTCAATCGGCATTTCCTGCAGGGTATTTCGCAGTGCATAGCATTTCATGTGATACTCCGTTTCTCAGCCAATGCTTTCATGTACAAAACAGACCGACTGAAATCAGCCGGTCTGTTTTACATATCTTAGGAGATTACTTGCTGTACATTTCTTTCAGTTTCAGCAGGTGCTCATAACGGGCCTTTGCATTTTCCTCAGATGCCTCGAACAAGCCCTCGGCGCGCTCGGGGAACTCGCGGGTCAGACGAGAGTAACGAGCCTCGTTCATCAGGAACTCGCGGTAGCCGTCTTTGGGCTCTGCGCTGTCCAGAGTGAACTTGCTGCCGTCTGCGGAAGGATCGAAACGGAACAGGTTCCAGTAGCCGCAATCCACGGACTTCTTCATTTCCTTCTGG
>CAJMMY010000211.1 GCA_905214605.1 uncultured bacterium
TAGATATGATAAGATAATCCCAATTTGAAATTTGTGAGGCGATTTTTTGAGTTTTTTGTATATTCTGGAAGGGATCCGAAATCCGGTGCTGAACGTGCTGATGCAGGCATTTACGGAGCTGGGCGGCGAACTGGTGTTTCTGGTGGTCGCAATCATTATGCTCTGGTGCATGGATAAAAAATGCGGATACTATATGCTCACCGTAGGCTTTGTGGGCATCATCTGCAACCAGTTTCTGAAACTCTGGTTTCGGATTCCCCGTCCTTGGGTAAAGGACCCGAATTTCACCATTGTGGAATCTGCCCGTGCCGCCGCAACCGGATATTCTTTCCCCAGCGGTCATACCCAGAATGCCTTTACCGTCATGGGCGCCCCCGCCCGGTATTATAAAAACCGCGCCCTGCGGATTGTGCTGTCCGTGCTGATTTGCCTGACTGCCTTTTCCCGTATGTATCTGGGCGTGCATACCCCGTATGACGTGGGTGTTTCCTTTGTACTGGGTCTGCTGTTGGTGTTCCTGCTGTATCCTCTGTTTGTCAAAATGGAGGAGAACCCCCGCCGCATCTACGGACTGTATGCTTTCTGCATCTGCATTTCCGCAGCCTATCTCTGCTTTGTGTATTTCTATCCTTTCCCCGCCGATATTGACCCGGCAAACTATGCCGAGGGCGTGAAAAACGGCTGGATGATTCTTTTCTGTTCCTTTGGTCTGCTGTTGGTGTTCTATATGGACCACAACAAGCTCCATTGGACCACCGCCGCGCCTTTGTGGGCGCAAGTGGTCAAGGTCGCTGCCGGTCTGATCATCACGCTGATTCTGAAATCCGGTCTGAAAGCACCGCTGAATGCACTGTTCCACGGCAGCCCCATCGCCGGCGGCATTCGCTACGGCATCGTGATTCTCTTTGCCGGCATCGTTTGGCCCATGACATTCCGGTGGTTTTCTCAGAGAAAGCCGCTGAGTTCCAAGGAGGACTAATCCATGAAAAAATTACTGGTGGTTGTTGATTATCAGAACGATTTCGTCAACGGCGCTCTGGGATTTCCCGGCGCGGAGGACCTTGACGCCCGCATCGCAAAAAAGGTGGCGCAGTACCACAAGGAAAAAGATGCCTCGGTGATTTACACCCAGGACACCCACAAGAAAAACTATCTGAAAACCCAAGAGGGCCGCAAGCTGCCCATTGCCCACTGCATCAGAGATACCGAGGGTTGGGACGTATTCGGTCTCACCGCCTCCGCCTGCGGAGACCGGGATTTGGTCATCGAAAAGCCCACATTCGGTTCCATGGAGCTGATGGAAATTGCGGAAGAAGAGCAGTTTTATCAGGAGCATAAAGATGATTTAAAAGACATGGATGATGATTTTACAACTTCTTCATACTGACCAATGCCGTGCTGCTGAAAACCGCCCTGCCGGAGGCAGAAATTATTGTGGATGCCAGCTGCACCGCCTGTGCCGACCCGGCCATGAATGAAAAAGCGCTGGACATTATGGAAGGCCTTCAAATTACCGTAACCAACCGGGAATAAGCACGTAAATTGTTCGCACAATCGCAGCGGCGGGCAGACACTCTTTTGGGAGTGTCTGCCCGCCGTTTTTCTGCACATTTCGGAACAAAAAACGTGCGTTTCGCGCCGTTTCTGCATATACCGCCAAAACTATGCTATGCTGTTTCTATCAAATTTGTTCAAAACACCTATTTTGATTAGGAGGAGAGCCCATGAAGAAACGATTGTTCAGCACATTGCTTTGCCTTGCAATGGTCTTTACCCTGCTGCCGGCAACGGCTTTGGCCGCCGGCCCCACAAGGCTCAAGAATGTTGATCTGGTCATCGACCTGCCCAAGGCAGGCGATCCCAACGAGATGGAAACCGCGGTCACCGTAAAATCCATGAAGAGCGGCAATATCGACCTGCTGGCCAACGGCGCCACCGTCTGGTACACCGAGTGGGAGGGCGATGACGTGGAGACCGACGACGGATTTTACTTCCGCGCCGGTACAACCTACCTTGTAAACATCAAGCTGGCCTTCGACCCCTCCAAGGGCTACTGCGCCAACTATAAAACGGTGAACGGCGAAAACGTGGTGGGTCCCGATACCTTCTCCGCCACCGTCAACGGCGTTGCCGCCACCATCCGCACCAGCGCCCAGTATTATCCCACCCTGCAGGTCAGTCTGACTATCCCCGGCGAGCGCTATACCGAAGAGGAAAAGAAAGAGCTCAATGCCGATCTGACGCGGAAAACAGAGCTGCTCCAACAGGCCAAGCGGGCCACTGTGACCCCTCGCACCCAAGCCGAGGCCAATGCCAAGCAGTATGAAAACTTTGCCGCCGGTGTGTCCATCATGACCGATCCCAACCACGTTCTGGAGAACACCGACAACATCCGCACCCTCATTCTGGACACCAACGAGAAAATAACGGACGGAACGTGCTTT
>CAJMMY010000212.1 GCA_905214605.1 uncultured bacterium
ACCGGTTCCACCACCAGAGCAACCACGTCCACGTCAGCCACGGATTCCTCTACGACCTTCACCATGAAGTCGCCCAGACGGTTCTTCGCCCGATGGAATCCCGGCGTGTCCGTCAGAACAATCTGGGTCTCTCCCCGCTCCAAAACCGCGAAAATCCGGTTCCGGGTGGTCTGGGGTTTATTGGAAACAATGGAAATTTTCTCGCCCACCAATGCATTGGTCAGAGTAGATTTTCCCACGTTCGGCCGTCCGGCCAGGGTTACCATTACGTTTTTTGTAATCATGCCTCTGTCTCTTCTCCTTCTAATCCCAATTCTGCCAGAATCATTTTCTCATGGGCCCGCATCAGGCGCTTGTCCGGTCCCTCGTCTACATGGTCATAGCCCAGCAGATGCAGCACGGAGTGCACCGCCAGATAGCAAATTTCCCGTTCCTCGCTGTGGCCGAATTCCTCCGCCTGACGGCAGCACTGGGCCACATCGATGACCATATCGCCCAAAAAGATACGGTCCGAGCCCGGCTCCCGCTCGCACATTGCCGGGTCAAAATGTTCCGGCTCCAGATTGTTAAACGGGAAGGACAGCACATCTGTATGCCGGTCCACCCCCCGCTGCTCCAGATTGATGGCATGGATACGCGCGTCATCGGTCAGCAGAATGTCAATACGGCAAGGCACGTTCACGTTCTCATAGCGCAGGGCGCACCGCACCGCTTTCCGGATCATCCGGCACAATCCCTTCACCTCTTCCGGCGGCAAATCCCCGGAAATGCTGATTTCATATTTGGGTTTCCAATGAAAAATACTCATAACTTCTCGTCACCCTCTGTTTCTTTGGTTTCCGTTATCGTTCTCTCGGGGGATACTTTCGATAGGGTTTCCGAGGCAGCGTCTTTTCTGCCTCCTGCTCCTTGGCATGGGCCTTATCGTCTTTTTCGTAGGCCTCAATGATTTTCTGCACCAACTCATGGCGCACTACGTCAGCGCCGGTGAGCCGGCAGATGGCAATGTCTTCCACGCCGTCCAGCACCCGCATAGCCTCTTTCAGACCGGACACCTTATCCGCAGGCAGGTCAATCTGGGTTACGTCGCCGGTAATCACGATTTTAGAGCCGAAGCCCAAACGGGTCAGAAACATTTTCATCTGCTCCCGGCTGGTATTCTGCGCCTCGTCCAGAATGATAAAGCTATCATCCAACGTCCGGCCGCGCATGTATGCCAAGGGCGCCACCTCGATGTTGCCCCGCTCCAGATATTTCTGGTAGGTTTCCATCCCCAGCATTTCATACAGCGCGTCATACAGCGGGCGCAGATACGGGTCCACCTCGCTCTGCAAATCGCCGGGCAAAAATCCCAGCCGCTCGCCTGCCTCCACAGCCGGACGGGTGAGAATGATGCGGTTGACCTTTTCCGCGCGGAACGCCGCCACCGCAGCCGCCACTGCCAGATAGGTTTTGCCGGTACCTGCCGGGCCGATGCCCAACGTAATGGTATTATCCGCAATGGCCCGGACATAGTTTTTCTGTCCGATGGTTTTTGCCTTAATGGGTTTGCCCTTGGCAGTCACGCAGACCACATCTTTGGCCAGTTCGGGAATGCTGTTTTCCCGGCCCTCGCCCACCAGCTTGATAATATAGCGCACGTTCTGGGAGTCGATTTCCTCGCCCTTCGCCGCCAGATTCAGCAGACCGTTGATGGCTTTTTCCGCCAGCATCACGCTTTCCGGTTCCCCGGTGATGCGGAGCTGCTCCTCCCGATTCACCACCTGCACCCCGTATTCCGATTCAATAATGCGCAAATTCTGATCAAACGAGCCAAACACATTGATGACGTGCTCCACCCGCTCCACCGGAATGAGTTTTTCAATCATGTACTGTTTCCTCTCCTGCGATTCCTTCCAACCGCACTTTTTGGATTTCTTCTTGTGTCATAGGAATTTCCTTTGCGATATTCTCCCCGCATTCTCCGTTCAAAATCGCCGTAAGAACGCCCTCGGATTCCGCAAACCGAACCGACACCGCCCGGATTGCCCCGCCTTCCGTCAGACGGTCCGCAAGATTCTCCCGCAAGCGTTGCTCCAGTATGGCTTTTCCGGCGTCAATCGGCATCTGCGCCGGCTGCAAACTGTATGGCCGCACCGTTACCCGAATCCAGGAAACGGGCAGCGAAAACACGTTTTCCCGGGAGAGTGCATATTCCTTTTCAATTTTATCACATTTTTATTAAATATGCAAGAAGGGGCACATCGCAAAGAATATATTATTCTATACGAAGAACCCGAACTTTTTTTACATCCCAAAATTACCTTTAAGTTACGTGAAGAACTATATAATTTAGCAGCTCCTGATAAACCATATCAAATATTATGTGCGACACATTCTCCTATGATGATTGACATATCGAAAGATCATTCTTCACTCATAAGAGTTGTCAAAAA
>CAJMMY010000213.1 GCA_905214605.1 uncultured bacterium
CGCGGGATAAAATTTCCAGACTAAGGCACCGTCTGCCCAACCGCAAATCAGATAGAACGTCACCGCGCCCAACCAAAGCAGCGCCGTGCGGTCTTTTGACTCCCATTGATAAATGGAAAAAGCGGTTCGACCGGGCAAGCCGTATCCGCGGCTTTTCATACTGTCGGCAGTTTCGATTGCCGTTTCCAATGCCCATGTTACCAGAATGGAAAAAATTGTCAGACCGTTTCGGAATCGGCGGAGAAAGCTGCCGTCTGATATGCCGCGGCCCAAGCTATGCTGCGTTTCATTGATTAGCCGGAATTGCTTTTGAAACCGGGGATTCATGCGTAGAGTCATTGACAGAATCAGACTGAATGCCGGAGCGGTTTGTCCAAACAGATAGACAAACTTGTCCGTTGTTAAAACCTCCGTACAGCAGGAAAACCACGTCATCACACCGGCGAGCATCAATCCCGACGTGACGCCGTAAAGAATACTCTCCAAGGTCAAAGGGTTTCCGCCGGGAAGATAGGTGATAACGGTTATACCCTGATGGGTAAATGCCGGATTGATGACCGCTGTCAGCAGAATGGCCGGCAGGAGAATCTTGCAGCAAAACGCAGCCGTGCCGCCTTTCAGCGTATCCCGATAGAGGATACCTGCGAGGAGAGAAACGGCAAGAAACAGCGGGTGCATGAAACACATATTCACCAGAAGAATCACCGCAAAATAAAGAAAATTGACCAGCGGGTGATAATCGCTGAATGGGTCCCGGTGTTTCATGCAGATGTCTCCTTTCTATGTTATTCGTCGCTTTGCCAGGTACCGTTCAAAGAATCGGCGCCTACGTCCTGCCCCAAATCGCAGGTATAGACCCAGCAAATAACATCACCGTCTTGAACGGTGTAGCGGCTGCAGCCGTAGTTGGGAAACCAACCATTTACCTGATACATCCAACCGGACAAGCTGCCGCAGTCAAATTCATATAAGTTGTTGATGCCCTCAATGTACGCGCTGTGATAAATCGGCGTATTGGAAAATTCCATTAAAATTCCGTTTTCCCGGCAGACCCGCAGGAGTACGTCAAACACGCTTTCACCCTCGGTTATGGTGACGGTAAGCGCAGGCAGAATCCAACCGTCAGCCGGCTGCTGCGATATTTTCCCGCTGTCGGAATCGGCGGAAGAGAGCGCCGTTGCGCAGGAAATAGAAATTGTGCAAGTGCTGACCGGCTCCGGGGTAGGCGCAGGTATTTGGACCGGCGCTGTCGGCTGTGCAGACGGTACCGGAGTGGCTGTCGGAGGGGTGTTAGATTCCGGTTGGGGCGTGGTGCTGACCACCGGAGTTTCCATAGGCGTCTCTTTTGTTTTTTGGAAATCGTCCCAGAAAAATGTCACCGTCAGCAAAACAACGGCAATCAGCGGCAGGAGTATTTTCCAACCGTTACGTTTCCACCAAGTCATAGCATATCCTCACAGATTACAAAAGATTGGAGCGCTGCATCAAACGATACAGCATTTGTGCCACGTCACAGCGAAGAATGGCTGCTCGGGGGTTCAATGCATTGCCGTCTGCAAAGCCGGAACCGCAGCAGAATGCAGCAGCGTTGCGGGCATAGTCTGAAATATTCCCGGCATCTGTGATGCCGGACAAAGCAGCGGAAATCTGGCTGTCCGTCAATTGGGTTTCCAGACCGCATAGCCGTGCCGCTGTGGAAATCATCACCATTGCGTCTTGCCTGGTGATGGTGCCGTCAGGGTGAAATGTGCCGTCACCCATGCCGTGAATGATACTGTATTGGTAGGCGGTGCCTACATAGTTTGCATACCAGTCGTTGGGGTTTACATCGGTAAAAACATCGGCATACCGAGGCTGCAATCCCAGTGCGTTTACCAGAATGACGGAAAACTCGGCGCGTGTCATGGTTTTGTCTGGGGCAAAGGTGCCGTCACCCATGCCGTTGATGATTTTTCGCGTGGCAAGGGATTCAATGGCAATCCGGTCTTTGTGCCCGGTAATATCCGAGAAGGTCACATCGGAGAGCATAACGTTTGTTTTGGTAATATCCGGGTGTGCATTGGGCAATCCGGCGCTGCTGACCTTACGTGCCGCATCGGACATTTGATACAAGCCGTTCATTCCGGACAGATTGCGCTGCATGGCTGCCAATGCATAAAATGCCTGCTCGGTAGCCATTACGTTGGATTTGTTTCCGTCATGGCTGAAACTGCCGTCATGCAGCTGATAGCTCAGAAGTCTTTCCAATACGGTGTGTCCGTTTTTTGTGAAACGAGCGTCATCGGGCGCGATGCCCAACGTGCTCATAGCAGTTAAACCCTGCGCGCAGCTTTCGCTGGTTTCCAAGCCGTTGACGGAGAAACCGCCATCGGCATTTTGTGCTGCGCTGAG
>CAJMMY010000214.1 GCA_905214605.1 uncultured bacterium
CAACAATCCATCGTTTCTTCATGACAATTTCCCAATCATCTGTAAAATTCCCTGCACCAACGGCAGACTGCATAAAATTGCCGCGGCGGTGCCGCACAATTCCACCCCGGTCGCAGCAGCGCTCTGTCCCGCATCCCGGCAAATTCCCGCTCCGATTTGAGAGAGAATTCCAATCCCCAGACATTTGCACACCGGCACATACAAGTCCGAGGATATGACCGCGGTTTTCTGCAGTTCCTGCAAAAAGGCAAGAATCGGGCGCAAAACATCCGCTGTCAATCCCACACAGAGCAGTGCAGCCGCCATTCCCAACAATAAGGAAAGCTCCGGGTTGTTCTTCCGAATGGTCAATCCCAGCAGCGACGCCATAACAGCCGCTACTGCCGCTTTCACTACCGCGCTCATATCAAAAATCAAACAGTGTTTTGATGAGTAGGAACAGGTCGCTGATTTTCTGCACAATGATTACCAAAACCACCAGTAGCCCTGCCAAAGTCACCAACAGCCCCTGCTCCTCCCGCCCGGAGCGGGAGAGCAGCATGTTCAGCACCGCCACCAGAATTCCTACTGCCGCAATTTTGAAGATCAAATCGACTTCCATCTTTTGTCCCTCGCTTTTCCTTGGTGGTACAGACTATGAATCCGTTCCGGGAATTAGTACAAGCCGACAAAAATGCCGTATCTGCAGCAATTGCTGCAGATACGGCATTTCAAAGTTCGTATTCAGTTGATTTTGGAAATTACTTTGCCAGTTTGGACAGCTCCACGGCAGTTTTTGCTGCCAGATGTGCATTGTTGAACACCAGCTGGATGTTTGCCTCCAAGCTGTTGCCTCCGGTAATCTTCTGGACGCGGTCCAGCAGGAACGGCGTAATCTTCTTGCCCTTGATGCCCTGCTCAACGGATTCTTTCACAGCCTCGTCAATGGCAGTATTGATTACAGCCGGATCCATAGAGTACTCATCGGGAATGGGATTGGTCACCAGCATACCGCCCTTCAAGCCCAGTTCCTGCTTGACGTGGAATGCCTTTGCAATCTCAGCGGGGGTATCCAGACGGTAATCCACGCCGAAACCGCTCTTGCTGGTATAGAATGCAGGCAGCTCGCTGGTCTGATAACCAATGACAGGCACACCCTTGGTTTCCAGATACTCCAGAGTCAGGCCCAAATCCAGAATGGACTTTGCACCGGCGCAGACAACCATCACAGGTGTCATTGCCAGTTCTTCCAGGTCAGCAGAAATGTCCATAGTCACTTCTGCGCCGCGATGCACACCGCCGACACCGCCGGTTGCAAACACCTTAATACCTGCCATTGCAGCCAGAATCATGGTTGTTGCCACAGTGGTAGCGCCGTCAGCGCCTTCTGCCACCAGAACAGCCAAGTCACGGCGAGAGGTCTTGTTCACTTCCAGACCCTTCTTGCCCAGATATTCAATGTCTTCCTTGGTGCAGCCGATTTTCAGACGGCCCTTGATGATTGCCATCGTTGCGGGAACAGCACCCTCTGCACGGATAATTTCTTCCACCTTCAGAGCGGTCTCCACGTTTTTGGGATAAGGCATGCCGTGGGAAATAATCGTAGACTCCAGAGCCACAACGGGACGGCCTTCGTCCAGCGCTTTCTGTACTTCGGGGTTGACATCCATATATGCATTCAGATTCATAAATTTGTTACCTCCAAATAAAAAATACAGAAATATATTACCTTCCAACATAGAAAAAGTCAACAAAAACACTGCAATGTTCATGATTTTTTTGCAATCGGAATCTTGCGAAAGCATACTTTTTCAGCTGCGTTGCAGAATTCTCCTTAACAGAAATTGCCACGATTCAGCAGAATATCACTTTTTGATTCGGTCAAACTAATCTCGGTTCATCCAATTGATGACCAAATTCAAAAAGGAGTGAAAAGAAGATGACGAATTCCAGTTCTAACAGCATTATGAACCCCAACGCACGCGAGGCTATGGACCAGTTCAAAATGGAGGCAGCCGCTGAGGTCGGCGTTAACCTGAAACAGGGCTATAACGGCGACCTGACCTCCCGCGAGGCCGGTTACGTCGGCGGCTACATGGTGAAACGCCTCATCGAGCAGGCCGAACACCAGATGGCCGGCCAGAGCTGGTAACTCCTCCGGCTGTGCGCCCGCATCCGGCGCGCGGCTCCCTTTTGACGATTGAAAGGAGACTTGATTTCCATGTATCAGAATCAGAATAATCCGCAGAATCAGCAGAACGCGCAGCAGTCTTCCTCCAGCTCCCGCAGCGGCCGCACCGTCGTGCCGGAGGCCAAGGGCGCGCTGAACCAGATGAAGTATGAGATTGCCAGCGAGCTGGGCATCAACCTCAAGCAAGGCTATAACGGAGATCTTCCCTCTCGTCAGGC
>CAJMMY010000215.1 GCA_905214605.1 uncultured bacterium
ATGCCCATAGCCTCTGCGGCAATCTCATCGTCTCGGATTGCCTTGTAGGCACGTCCATAGGAGGAGTTAATCAGCAGCAGAATAAAGATAATGCAGAGCATTGCAATCAAAAATACAAATGCCGTTCCGAATTTCACGGTTGTGTCACCCAGCACCAATTTCATATCGCTGAACGCGACATATTTTCGGAGCAGGTTGGAGCCGTTGGTGATTTTTCCAAGACCGTCCCACATGAAGAATGCGCGAATAATTTCCGCAAATCCCAATGTTGCGATAGCCAGATAGTCGCTCTTAAAGCGCAGGCACGGAATACCAATCAGCGCTGCAAAAACAGCCGTAACGCAGCCGGCCAAAAGGATGCACAAAATTGCGCCGAGGAAATTACCCGCCGTGTTGCCCAGAACGTGCGTCAATGCCTCCGGAATGGAGAACTGAATGCTGCCGCCGTCAAAGTACTGGTACACGGAGGCATGCGCCTCAACGGGAATGGAGAAAATGGCATAGGTATATGCGCCGATGAGCATAAAGCCTGCCTGTCCCAAGCTGAACAAGCCGGTAAAGCCGTTCAGCAGGTTCATGGATACGCAAAGCAACGCGTAAATTGCGCCTTTTCTCAAAACCGGAATCAGCATGGAAATTGTTTTGCCCATAGAAGACGCCGGTGCCATTTTCAAATTATCAAGGACCAAAAGTGCTATGTACAGCAATGCAATCAGAATCACTGCTACGAATTTGCCCGATTTATTTTCCGTTTCGGTGGAACGATTTTTCAATGTTCTATCCATTTCGCTACCTCACACCTTGTCAGTTGCTTTCTCACCGAAAATACCAGTGGGCTTAATCAGCAGAACCAGAATCAGCAGAACGAACGTGAACGCGTCCGAGAACGTCGTCCAGCCCAATGCTTTAATGATGTTTTCGCAAATACCGATGATGAACGCGCCAATCACCGCACCGGGAATGGAACCGATACCGCCGAACACTGCTGCCACAAAGGCTTTCAAGCCGGGCATGGAGCCGGAGGTCGGAATCACGGACTGATAGTTTGTAAAATACAGCAGCGATGCAACGGCAGCCAAAAAGCAGCCGATGACAAAGGTCATGCTGATGACGGAATTGATTTTAATACCCATCAGCTGCGCTGTTTCAAAGTCCTTGGAGACAGCGCGCATCGCCATGCCGATTTTCGTATATCGAATTACAAGACTCAGAACGACAACCAGAACAAGGGTTAGAATCGGAGTCACAATTGTCACCATTTTTGTTGTTGCGCCCAGAATATGAACCGACTTTGCCAACGCGGGAATGGCAGGATAGTTCTGCGGCAGACCGCCGGTAATATACAATGCACAGTTCTGGAGCAAATAAGACACACCGATGGCCGAAATCATAACGGACATACGGGGCGCGGAACGCAGGGGCTTATATGCCACGCGTTCAATGACAAATCCCAAAATGACGGTTGCCACCAATACAATGGGAATGGAAATATACAGCGGAAAGGCCGCACTGGCATAGACCATGACCAAACCGGCAACCATAAATACATCGCCATGGGCGAAGTTAATCAATCGCAGAATACCGTAAACCATGGTATAACCGATTGCAATCAGTGCGTATTGACCGCCGACGGAAATGCCCGTCAGTAAGGTCGGCACGAATTTTAAAACAAACTTAGCAAACACGAGGAGCTCCCCTCTCCATTTTCTTTTACCACAGATGATTTCAGCGCTTAAAATTCAATCATGGCGGGAGCATAAGCTCCCGCCACTTTTTTGAACTGTCTGGAATCTTTTATAAAGCCTTATAAATCGACTCAGGCAACGCTCTGAACGGTCACGAAGTCCCAAGCACCGGTTTCGGTGTTGACGGTCTTGATGAATGCGTTGTTGCGGATTGCATCGCCGGTATCATCAAACTTGATGTCGCCGGTCACGCCGGTCAGGGCCACATCGGGCAGAGCAGCCATCACATCAGCAGGGCTAACGCTGTCGGCAGCCTTCAGTGCCTCCAAAGCGGTCATGTATGCATCATAGCCCATCACGGACACAGCTGCAATCATATCGTTGCCGCCGTTGTTGCTCAGGTTCTTGGAGTCGCTGTTGATGAATTCCTTAAAGCCTTTTTCAAATTCGGGGTCGCCGCCTTCTGCGTAGAAGGTGGAGCAGTAAACGTCAACGTCTTTGCCCTGTGCAGCTGCAACCACAACGTTGGAGTCCCAGGTATCCGGTCCGATCAGAGGCAGACCCAGATTCTGAGCGGTTGCCTGCTCAACAATCAGCTGTGCATAGCTGATGGAGGTAGGAGCGAAGATAGCCTCGGCGCCTTCGGTTTTCGCGGTGGTCAGATAAGAGTTAAAGTCGGAGTTGCCTTCGGGGAA
>CAJMMY010000216.1 GCA_905214605.1 uncultured bacterium
GCTGGACTTCCGACGCGTTTTGTGTATGAGTGAGAAGAATGGGATTAATCGTCTACGTTGGGGTCGGTGGCGGCGGCGAAGATGGCCTCCACTTCTGCACCGGGGGCGGGGGTGATGAGAGAAACCACCACAGCCAGAACCAGACCGGCGATGAATCCGGGGAGAATCTCATAAATACCGGTGGTTGCTTTCAGCGTTGCCAGCCAGCCCAAATCCACCACGGCACCGGCAATAACACCGGCCAAGGTGCCCTGGAAGTTCAGACGTTTCCAGAACAGGGAGAGGATAATCACCGGACCGAAAGATGCACCGAACAGACCCCATGCATTTTCCACCATGGCCATAATATCGCTGGCCCATTCGGAATCCGAGGCGGCAATGAAGAATGCCACAACGGACACGATAACCACAACGATACGGCCGACCATGCCCACCTCCGCATCGGAGGCTTTGCCTTTCCGCAGAATGGGCTTGTAAATATCCGAAGTAAAGGAAGAAGATGCCACCAACAGCTGAGAGTCCGCCGTGGACATTGCGGCAGCTACAATGGCAGCCAGCAGCAAACCGGCGATGAAAGAGGGGAACATATCCTGCACAATCACAATGAAGATGTTCTTCCGGTCGTCGGGAAGAATCAGCTCTGCCAGAGACATTCCGTCGCTCAGCAGGTAGGTGCGGCCCAGAATGGCGATTGCGGAGGCAGCGCCCAAGGTCAGCAGCACCCAGGTGATGGCCACGGTTGCGGATTTTTTCACCATGGAGGGCTTCTCAATGGCCATAAAGCGCACCAGAATGTGGGGCATACCGAAGTAACCCAGACCCCATGCCAGACCGCTGATGATGTCTGCGGCAGGTGCGTCAAAGGGGCTGGTGCCGAATGCGGAAACGCCTTCGGCAAATGCACCGGCATAAGTGGGGTCAAACCGACCGGAGGCAGCCATGGTGATGGGCACCAACAGAATGGCGCACAGCATCAGCAGGCCCTGGAAGAAGTCCGTCCAGCACACAGCCATGTAGCCGCCCATAAAGGTATAAGCCAGAATGATGACTGCGAAAATGCCCAGAGCCAGTTTCTGATGGCCGTCGGCAAACCAAGGAATGATGGCGCACATAACCGTCTGACCGGCTACGAATGCGGAGGCCACGTAAATGGTAAAGCTAATCAAGAAGATAATAGCGCATATAATTTTCAGCGTGGGGTTCGTGGTAGCAAAGCGGTTGGTCAGGTACTGGGGCAGGGTGATGGCGTCACCGGAGGCTTTGGAAAACCGACGGAGACGGCGGGCCACCAGAATCCAGTTTGCGGAGGTGCCCAATGCCAGACCGATGCCAATCCACAGCTGTCCCATGCCGAAGGCAATCAAGCTTCCGGGGAAGCCCATCAGCAGCCAGCCGGACATATCCGAGGCCTGTGCGCTCAGTGCAGTGACCCAAGGACCCATGGACCGACCGCCCAGAAAGTAATCTTTTTCGTCCGTGCCGTTGGATTTTACAAAGAAGTAAAAACCGATGCCCAGCATTACGGCGAAGTACAGCAGGAATGCAAGTAAAGTTCCGTTCATTTCTCATTCTCCTCAATTTTTCTAACATTGCTATGTATTTTAATGGGGAAACGAATTCTGCACAAGGAAAAACGGGAACTTTTTGCGCGGAAAACTGCCTTTTTCCCGGAAAAGATAAATAAAGATTGAATAAAAATGGAATGTATGAGATAATTTCATATAAAATATGAAACTGATTCATTTTTCATAGAGAGGGAACACCATGAACATTAAAAAATATGAAACCTTTGTCCGGGTGGTGGAGCAGGGCAGTCTGACACGGGCGGCGGAACTGATGGGCTGCACCCAATCGGCGGTGAGCCACACGCTGAATGATCTGGAAGAGGAATTCGGCTTTCAGCTGTTGCAGCGGAGCCGGAGCGGGGCAAAGCTGACGGAAAACGGTGCCCGAATTCTGCCCTCGGTTCGAGGCATTTTGAATTACTATGAGCAGCTGAATCAGACGGTAGCCTCTATTCAGGGCTTGGACACCGGCGCAATTCGGATCGGTACGGTGACTTCCGTGGGTGTGCATTGGCTGCCGGGGATTCTGAAACAATTCGGCATGATGCACCCGGGGATTGAATTCAAACTGTACAGCGGCGACTACGGCGACTTGAACCAATGGCTCAGCGAGGGAAGTATTGACGTGGGATTTCTGGCGCTGCCGGCGGAGGACCCGGGGTGCGAGTGCATTCCGCTGGTGGAGGACCGGCTGCTTGCGGTGCTCCCGGCGGACCACCCCATGGCCAATTTACCCCGATTCCCGGTTTCGGAAATTGCCCGGGAACCGTTTATCAGCTTGCTGGAAAGCTCGGACCACGATA
>CAJMMY010000217.1 GCA_905214605.1 uncultured bacterium
TCTGTTTGTGCTATAATTCTGTCTCGTATTCATTGAACTATTGAAACAATGAACCGATAAAAGAGGCTTTTCATGAAAAAACACCGTATTCTACTCCTCACCCTGCTGATTCTTCTCCTGGGATTGGTGTGGAGCGTATACAGCAGCCGATACCGGCTGCAAATCACCTACGATTCCCTTACCTCGTCTTCTCTCCCCCGGGGATTTGACGGCTACCGCATTGTGCAGCTTACCGACCTCCATGCCGCAGAATTCGGAGAGAACAACTGCAAGCTGGTTGAGAAAATTCAAACCCTCCGTCCGGATATGATTTCCATGACCGGAGATTTCATTGAGCAGGAATCCGATATTTCCGTCACGGAAACGCTGATTGCACAGCTGACGGACATTGCCCCGGTCTATGTGGTCAGCGGAAACCACGATTGGGCAAGCGGCGCTGCCAACGAGCTGCGGGCTGCCATTGAATCCGCAGGCGGCGTTTGGTTGGGCAACAGTTGCCGGGAACTCACGAAAAACAATGACCGCATCATACTTGCCGGTGTGGAAGACCCCAACAGCTATGCGGAAATGATTCAGCCGGACGAATTGATGGACCAAATTGCTTTGGCTTACCCGGACACCTTTACAATTTTACTGGCTCACCGAAACGATTGGCCGGAGAAATATCCGAACCTGCAGGCGGACCTCATTCTCTGCGGGCACGGGCACGGCGGGGTCATTCGACTTCCCTTTGCAGGCGGTTTGTTGGACACAACCCGTACGTTGTTCCCCACTTATGATGCCGGGCTGTTCCCCTGCAATCGTTATACCATGGTTGTTTCCCGCGGATTGGGCGGCAATTTCCCCATTCCCCGGTTATGGAACCGACCGGAGATTCTTTGTCTGGACCTCTATTGCGCTTAACGGACGCTCATAAATTTTTTACATTCTCTTAAACAAATCTGACATCTTTTTCTTACCTGACTGCATATAATAAAGGGCGTATGAAAAAATGATTGATATGTTTAGGAGGACAAAAAGATGAACGGTGAAATTGACGATTTGATTTTCGGTTCCGTCAATCCCGGTCCCAGCCAGCGCTGAGGCTTCGCCCCGGACACTGGGGTACACGAAAACCAAAACCGGCCATGAGCCGGCAAAATAAATAGATGATGCAGCGCATCACCAGAGATTCCCATTGAATCCCTTTATTGCACAATCACCCGGACGTTTTTCACGCGTCCGGGTATTTTTTTAGAAAAAATGCTCCAGACAGCAGGACAATGTGAGCATCATACAGAATCCCAGCAGCATGGAATAAGTAGACATTCTGGCATTTTGACCGGTGTGGGTGTTGGGAACAATATCGTCTACAATGACAAACATCATGGTACCCGCCGCGAAAGCCAGCAGCAGCGGCAAAACACTCTCCACAGTCTGCACCGCAAAATATCCGAGAAACGTTCCCAGCATTTCCGCGCAGCCGCTGAGCCACGCGATCCAAAACGCGCTCCGGCGGGACGCGCCCACATGGACCATTGCCGGGATAATCATCATTGCCTCCGGAATGTTCTGAATCGCAATTCCGCCGCACACTGTAATGGAATCAGATAAATCACCGGTACCGAAACTCACTCCCGCGGCAAGCCCCTCCGGGAAATGATGAATGGCAATGGCCAGAACAAACATAGCCGTCCGAACTTTGGCCGGGTCGCTGCCGTCAATTCCTCGCCGTTTCAAAAATTCCGGCGCCGCGCGATTGGCTCGGCTCAGAAACAGCGCGCCGCAGAAAATTCCCAGAACCGTAACCAACCCGAAATTTTCCATGCTCCGCTCCATAGACGGCACCACCAAGCCCAGAAACGCCGCACAGAGCATAATGCCCGCCGCCAATGAATTGACACTGTCATTTGTTCGCTCCGGCAGCTGCCCCACTGCACAGCCCAACAACGCGCCGCAAATGGTGGCCGCACCGATGCCCAACGCCGCAAGATAAACTGGCAACACGTTTTCTCCCCCCATCAAACAAAAAAGCTATGAACTGCCGCAATTGACAGTTCATAGCAGTATATGTTCTGTTGGGTTTTTCCGTTACAGCAGCCGCTCCGGTGCCATATCCGGGGCAATGGTTTCCTCTGCGCTGACCGCAATGGCGCCGGCTTTCAGCGCCGCCCGTGCGGATTGCTCCAAACTCAATCCTTGGGTAAAGGACCATGCCAGCGCTGCCATAGAGGCGTCGCCGCCGCCGGTGGTATTGACGATTTCCGTTTTCTCGCAGGGCAGGTGAATCATCTGCTCCCCTTCCGCTGCAATGATGCCGTTGCCGCCGCAGCTGACAAACACCCGTTTCATACCCAGT
>CAJMMY010000218.1 GCA_905214605.1 uncultured bacterium
CCGTTTGGGTAAAAGAATATATGCCGCTGCAGGCTTTTCGTCCGGCATCTGCCGTATCCGAATCCGGTTGGTATCCGGCTCTTTTAATCGACCCCGGTCACGGCGGAACAGACGGAGGCGCCGTGTCGAAAGACGGAACAATCGAAAGCACATTAAATTTAGCCATTGCACAAAAGCTGAATGGTATTGCATCGTTTTACGGAATTCCTACCGTAATGACCCGGAAGTCCGAAGAAATTCAGTATCCGGACGCTGCCGACACTATCAGCGCCAAGAAGAAATATGACCAGCAGCAACGGGCTGCCATGATTGCACAGTATCCCAATGGGATTCTGATTAGCATTCATCAAAATTTTTATCCGGATGCTCGCCCAAAAGGTGCGCAAGTGTTATACGGTCACACCGCAGCAAGCGAACAATTCGGTAAATTACTTCATTCAAATCTTATGGTTTGCTTAAACCCGGAAAATCGGCGTGTCGCAGCACCAATCGATGCATCGATATACTTGCTGCGCAATGCAGAATGTACCGCTGTTTTGGTGGAATGCGGATTTTTATCCAATACCGAAGAAACAGCTCAATTAAAAACGCAGGAATATCAGAAAGAGCTTGCCACTGTGTTGGCTGCATCTTATTTGGAATATATACAACAAGAAATGTAAGGGAACAATATGAAACAAAAAAACGTTTTTTATTGCACAGAATGTGGAAATGAAACTGCAAAATGGGTCGGAAGGTGTCCTGCCTGCGGCGCATGGAATACCATCGAAGAAGCCCCCAATGTGAAGGTGACCAAGGCACAGGTAAAAGGGGGGAGCATCACGCGCTCCAAGCCCCGGCTGATTTCAGAGCTGTCCACGGAATCGGAGTCCAGATTCTCCACCGGTCTGAAAGAATTGGACCGAGTACTGGGCGGTGGAGCAGTCCGAGGCTCCATTGTCTTGGTTGGCGGCGCGCCCGGTATTGGCAAATCGACTTTACTGCTGCAGATTTGCGGCATGATTGCAAACCGGGAAAAGATTTTGTACGTAACCGGTGAGGAAAGTCAGCGTCAGCTGAAAATGAGAGCCATGCGCTTAGGCGTAGACTCTGGTGAACTGTACGTTTTGGCGGAAACCGATTTGAATCAAGTCATTAGCTGCATTGAAGATGTTGCACCCACCGTTGTGATTATTGACTCCATCCAGACAATGTATGATGCTGAAGTAGCCTCTGCGCCGGGCAGCGTTACCCAGGTTCGGGAATGTACGATGACCTTGATGCGCCAGGCAAAGTCCAATAATTTTACGGCCTTTGTTGTAGGTCATATCAACAAAGAGGGCAATATTGCCGGGCCCAAAGTATTGGAGCACATGGTGGATTGCATTCTGTATTTTGAGGGCGACCGCAACACATCGTATCGCATTCTCCGTTCCGGTAAAAACCGTTTTGGCTCAACCAATGAAATCGGTGTATTCGAGATGGAAACCAATGGCTTGCGCGAGGTCGAGAACCCGTCTGAAATGCTGTTAGACGGCCGTCCGGACAATGCACCGGGGACGTGCGTTACTTGTGTCATGGAAGGCTCCAGGCCGATTCTGGCGGAAATTCAGGCATTGGTATCGAATACCGGATACAACGCAGCTCGGCGGAATTCCAATGGCATTGATCATAACCGTGCCATGATGCTGTTGGCTGTATTGGAAAAACGAGGCGGCGTTCCCATTGGCGGATATGATTCTTATATCAACGTTGTCGGTGGTTTAACAATCGATGAGCCGGCTGCGGATTTGGCAACCGTTCTGGCTGTTGCATCCAGCTATTTTGATAAGCCGCTGGGAACGGATTTGGCTGCAATCGGCGAAGTTGGCTTGTCCGGAGAGATTCGCAGTGTCATGAATATGAATCAGCGGTTGTCCGAAACCGCGCGTCTCGGATTTACCAAATGCGTTGTTCCATACCACAGTGGAAAAGAAACAACAAAAAGCCCCGATGGCTTGCAGCTTATTAAAGTACACAATGTACGCGAAGCAATTCAAGCTGTATATCGTGCAGCAAAGACGGATTCTGAATAAACGGTATTCACAATCCGTTCAACTGCAGTTCACATCTGGAAAGCAATTTCGTGTATAATAAAGCACGGTTGGCAAATTAAGGTTTGACACATAGATAAAAGGCTACGAAACTTCTGGCATCTGACGCAATCTTGAATCAGATGCCCGGAGAATGGTTTTAGGGGTAAAATATGAGTTTACTCCTCATTCAACAAAATTTTTTACAGTTCCATTTTTGTTGATTTTTGGCAGGGAGCAGCTGGGGCGGCGCTGGTGGACAAT
>CAJMMY010000219.1 GCA_905214605.1 uncultured bacterium
CCGGGGCTGTCAGCACGACTGCATTTACTGCGATTCCCGGAGCAAATGCTATCAAATGGACCACCCGTTTGAAGATGTGGCCGTGAAAGAAAATGCATTGGAGCTGTTGGAGCAAGCCCTGCGGCGGAAACGGCAAAAATGTATGATTGGCATGGGCTCCATGACGGACCCCTATATTCCCTTGGAGCTGGAATTGGGACATACCCGGGGCGCGTTGGAGCTGATTGCAAAGTACGGATTCGGCGCCACCCTCATCACAAAATCCAATCGGGTGCTCCGGGATTTGGACCTCTTCCAAACCATTCACCGCAACGCAAAATGCGTCATTCAAATGACCCTGACCACCTATGACGACAAACTCTGCCAACTGATTGAGCCCAACGTCTGTCCCACCTCCCAACGATTTCAGGCTTTGGAAACTCTGCGAGACGCCGGAATTCCCACGGTGGTCTGGCTCACGCCCATTTTGCCCTTTCTCAATGACACGGAGACCAATCTCATGGGAATTCTGGAATACTGCCGCGCCGCCGGGGTGCAGGGCGTGATTTGCTTTGATATGGGCTTGACCCTGCGGGAGGGCAATCGGGAGTATTTTTACGCCCAACTGGACCGCAAATTTCCCGGTTTGCAGGCGCAATATCAGCGCCGCTACGGAAATCAGTATCAGATTTCCAGTCCTCGGAGCAAGCAGCTGATGCAGCTTTTCCACAACACCTGCGAATCCTACGGAATCCTCCACCGTCCGGAAGAAATTTTCCGCTATTTGCAAACATTCCCGGAAAAATCGACCCAAATGAGCCTGTTTGACCTGTGAAATCCCCGCCATTCGTTGACAGCTGTGTGATTTTGCTGTAAACTATGTTCACTGATGATGAAAATGAACAGGAGTCTTTTCTGATGGAGAAACCCACCAAACGTCAAAAAAATGCACCGTCCCAGAATGCCAATCGGCCGAAATCCGCCGGAAAACAGCGCCCGGAGAAGAAATCCGGAACCGCTGAAAAAAGCAACGGCACGGTCTGGGGATTGAGCATATACCTTTGTCTGGCTGTTGTCGTGCTGTGCCTGATTTTCGCCTCCTGCAACGGCGGCGCAGTCTATACCGGCACGAAAGAAACTACAACGCCCACCCCGGCCATTACTTTGGCCCCTGCGGAGACCGCAGACCCGGACGCGGAAACCACCGCGGACCCCAACGCAGCCCCCACGGAGGGCGCTGACGCAACTCCCACCCCGGAGGTCAGCGCCACCCCCGCAGCGCAGTAAGCCGCAGCCCATAAAAAAACGATCACTCGGCGCATAAAAATTGCCGGAACACGTACCTAACCCGATACGTGTTCCGGCTTTTTCATTGATACAGTTTAATGCAGCGCCTTGACGGGGCAGTTTTTCGTACATTCGTAGCAGAGAATGCATTCCGTTCCGTTTTTCCGTTTCCGGGATTCCTTGTTGACCTCCACGTTCATCGGGCAAACCTGCAGGCACTTCCCGCAATGAATGCACTTGCTTTCGTCGCAATGCACCCGCAGCAAGGAGAAGTAGCTCATCGGTTTCAGAAACACCGTAACCGGACAGAGATATTTGCAGAACGCGCGGTTGTCCTTGAACGCAAATGCCAAGGCAATTCCCGCGATGTAATAAAAGGCATTGCCGCCAAGAAACAGCCAGAACATAATGGTTTCCAAATGGGCGACTTTCATGAGAAACAGCCCGGACACCAGCGCCAAAGACAGAGCAAACATCACATAGCGCAGCACCCCCAGCTTTTCTTTTCGGGGCTGCCGGGGCTGCTGATAGGGCAGAAAATCCAAAACCATCGCAGTCCAGCAAGCATAGCCGCACCAACCACGACCAAACAGCAGCGGTCCGAAGATTTTTGCCACTGCATAGTGAATGGTTGCCGCCTCAAAAACGCCGAGAAACAGATAGTACCAGAATCCCTCAATCTGCATATTTTCGCGGGAAATCACGCCCAGATAGAGCAGCATATAGCTGCCCACCGCAAGCTGCACGAAATGCCGGGCATACCGTTTCCCGGCCGTAAAAAGTGCGGTTCCCAAAGCCACGCAGCTCCCGATATAGCTGAAATTCAGCAGATAGAACAGATGATCCTTTGCAAGCCACAGCGCAACCGCCACCGTTTCAAACAGCAGAAACAGCAGCAAAGACGGCACATATTTCCGAAATCCGTTATTGTTTTTCATCGTCCTTTTGCTCCCCTGATTTTTTGCCTTTCCTCTGCTAATCAATTATATACATACCTTAAAATCGTTTTTATAACTTCATCAATCACAATCG
>CAJMMY010000220.1 GCA_905214605.1 uncultured bacterium
CGGCACTCTTCCAGAATGTGCGCCGCAGGGTCAGAATGGGGAACTCTTCCGCCAGATTGTACCGGTTCACAATGCCGAATTTCTTCACCGTGTGGGCAGGGGCGCCGTCATCTTCCCAATGGGGGCGGACTTCCAGCTCCGTATCCCATACACCGTGGTCCAGAATGTCCCGGCAGTTCTGAATGAATATTTTATCTGCATAACTCATGTTCGAATTCTCCTTTACACAATTTTTTCGTGCAAGCATACATGGTAATTATTATATCGTATGCCCACGATTGGGGCAAGGAAAATTTGACCGCCGCTTTTCCCCGTGGTACAATACCCGCAAACGGAGGAGGAACCCCCTATGGAATTGCTTGATATTGTTGATGAACACGGAATCCCCACCGGACAAACCGCAGACCGGGAGCAGGTCCATGCCTTGGGGCTGCGGCATCGGACGTCCCATGTCTGGCTTGCCCGGCGGCGAAACGGCAAGGTGCAGCTGCTGCTGCAAAAACGGAGCATGCAGAAAGACTCCTACCCCGGCTGTTATGATATTTCCAGTGCCGGGCACATTCCCGCCGGGCAGGATTTTGTGACCTCCGCCCTCCGGGAGCTGAAAGAAGAATTGGGGCAAACCGCCCATGCAGAGGATTTGATTTTCTGCGGACAGCGGAATTTTCATCTGGACGCGGAATTTCACGGCAAACCCTTCCACGACGAGCAGGTGAGCAACGTCTATCTGCTGTGGCTGGATCAAGAGCCGGAAAGTTTTATCCTGCAAGCGGAGGAAGTCAGCGAAGTGCGGTGGTTTGATTTTGAAAACTGTCTGAACGCCATCGCAACCGGGGAGTTTGATACTTGTATTTACACGGAAGAGCTTGAAATGCTCCGAAAAGTGATCGAAAATTGACTTTGCGCTTGTTTACAATTTAGTCACAATATGGTATACTTTGTTGGTTAAACAATCCCGTTTTCACGGGAAATGACACTCATAAAGGAGTACCCACTATGCGACCTGATGGTATCCGCGTAAAAGGCCGGGACCCGATGTATAGCCTGATGCCTTATTTTCTGACCCATCGCTACGATTCCCAGAATATGATTACTCTGGATATTCCTGTTGCCCCCTTGCATACATACATCAATGAAAAGCGGGCGCAGGGTATTAAAATGAGCCATCTGGCTCTGATTCTGGCTGCCTATGTCCGCGCCACCGCCGAGTTCCCCAGTTTGAACCGATTCATCAGCGGAACCCATAAGATTTATGCCCACAAGGAGTTCACCGTGGCAATGGTGGTGCTCCGCCCGGGTCGAAACGGCGACACCTCCAGTAAAATCAAACTGGAGTTCACGGACACCATTTTTGATGTGCAGGACAAAATCACCGCCTGCATCGAGACCAACCGGCAAGCCGTGGACAACAACCGTCTGGACCGGCTGATGAGTGTGCTGCTGGGCATTCCCCTGCTGGCGCCCCTGCTCACCGGAATTCTGCGGTTTCTGGACCATTTCAGTCTGCTGCCGAAAGCCATCTGCGATGTCAGCCCCTTCCACGCCAGCCTGCTGATTACCAATTTGGCCAGTATCCGCACCAACCATATTTTCCACCATGTGTATGAATTCGGCACCACCAGTGTTGCCGTGGCCATGGGCAATCTTCGGGAAGTGCCCAAACGGACCCGAAACGGCATTGAATTGGAGCGCTGCATTCCTTTGGGCGTTGTGATGGACGAACGCATTTGCGGCGGCCATTACTTTGCCCAGGCATTCTCCCGCATGAAGGAATATCTGACCCACCCGGAGTTGTTGGAGCAGCCGCCCCGGTGCATTAACCCGGACTTGTAAGGGATTTATGATGAAACAATACGGAACGATTCGCATCAAATTGAAAGAACTGTTGGACAATTCCGGCATCAGTCGGACCAAGCTATGTCAATGGGCAGAATTGCAGCCAACACAACTGAACCGGTACTATAATGGCACTGTTACGCGATTGGATATTGATGTGCTTGCCCGGATTTGCACAGTTCTGAATTGTAAAATTGAAGATTTGATTGAGTTTGTTCCCGCAAAGGAAGACTAAACTGTAGAGCCCCGGCAATCTGACGATTGCCGGGGCTCATTTTTCACATTTCTGCGTATTCGCCTCCCTCTGACGAGGGAGGTGGCATGACCGAAGGTCATGACGGAGGGAGAGACCTGACATGCACCATGCCATTGTTGTTTCGTCGTCTCTCCCCCAGTCAGCTTCGCTGACAGCCCCCTCGTCAGAGGGGGCCGAGGAG
>CAJMMY010000221.1 GCA_905214605.1 uncultured bacterium
CGAACGGAAAAAGGCGGAAATTCAAGCGGCGGTGCGGAAAATCGTTCTCCCGGAATATCCGGATTTGCGGCTGTCTGTGAGCATCGGCGGCGTGTGCGGCGTACACCCGATTACGGAGGCGATCAGACAGGCGGACCAATTGATGTATGAAAACAAAGAAAAGAGCTATGCGGGGAATTTTCCCGGCTTGTCTGACCCGAATCGGACAGAATAATTTTCGTTGAGGAACACAAGAAGAATGAAACGGATTACAGCATGTTTGCTGCTTTTGCTGCTGACGGTGGGAATGCTCAGCGGCTGTACATCGAATACACGAACACGGCAGAGTGAAAAGCTGCCGAAAATTGTCATCGGCAGCGATACGTATCCGCCGTATGTCTATTTGGACGATGACGGTATCCCCACCGGAATCGATGTGGATATTGCCACGGAGGCATTCCGCCGAATGGGGTACCGGGCGGTATTTAAGACGATTGATTGGGAACGGAAAAAAGCTTTGGTAGATGACGGAGAAATTGACTGCATTTGGGGCTGTTTTTCCATGGACGGCCGGGAGCGGGAATATCAGTGGGCCGGACCGTACATGGTCAGCCGTCAGGTCATTGCAGTGAATGCAAGCAGCGATATTTACACCATGAGCGACCTTGCAGGCAAAACCATTGCCGTGCAGTCTACCGGCAAGCCGGAGGACATTTTCCTGCACAATAAAAAACCGGGGATTCCGGCCTTTGGGGATATTGTAAGTCTGGAAGACCGGAGTGTGCAGTATGCCGCGTTGGATTGCGGATATGTAGATGCCATTGCCGCCCACGAAACGGCAATTCTGCAGTATATGCAGGATTATGACGCGGATTTCCGGATCATAGAGAAACCGCTTTTGATTACCGGCATCGGCGCTGCCTTTTCAAACAACGACACGCGAGGTCTGGCGCAGCAATTGGACGATACCTTTGCACAAATGCGCGAAGACGGCACGTTGTCGGAGATTGTAGGCAAATATCTGGAGCAGCCGGAGAACTATTTGGAGGTAGAAAACCTTGCAAACTAAAAAGAATCAGTCTACCTTCGGAAAAAAATTCTGGTGCGCCTGCATTGTCATAGGAATTCTCTTTCTCGGGGTCGTGTATGCATTTTCCTGGCAATCGGATATTCGCAGATGCGAGGGAGAGCTGGCTACAACGGTGGAGTTTATAAAGGAACGGTCTTCCAGTTACGTAAAATATAACGACACCGCGATTGCCAAAAGCCTTGTGCGGGAAACCACGGCTGTCCATACACTGTCGGAGTGTACCCTTGACTGCGATGATGCGGCATTGGAGCAGCATGCGGAGGGATTGTGGCTCACGGGTGTTTCCATGCTGGATGCAAAGGGAAATCTGGTGAGTGAATACACAAAAGACGGTATTGGCTTTGCGCAGATTCAAGACGGCTTGGATTTGGATACGATTCTCAGCGTCATCGGCTATCCGCAAAAGACTTACGTAAAGCGCGTTTATTTAGAGGATGGCTCCTTTGCGGATACAGCAGTCCATTGCTGCGCAAACGGAACCGGTGTGATGCTTGCATATCGCCATACAAAAGCGGAATTTGTCCAAAAATCGGTCCTTTCCGTGCAGTCATTGCTCAACGGTTACGATGCGGATACAATGGGAACCATTCTGTTGGTTGAGGGAAATCGGGTGGAGGCATCAAACGTGCCCGAGCTGATTGGTACGGATATTTCCGAAAACGAAATCGTTCAGGCAATTCGGGAAAGCAACCATGCGGAAACGCTGAAACGCATCAACGACGGGAATTGGCTGAATCGGCATTACGGAATGTACAGCCACGGGCGGGATTATTATCTCTACGCCTATGTGCCCGCACATCAGATTTACAACGTTACCGCACCCAATATGGCATCAGCCTTGATTGCATATCTTCTGGTGCTGGCGCTGGTGCTTGGTCTGCGATGGTCTTCCGTGAAGCATTTCAGATTGCAGCAGGCGGAAATCGAGCAGGAATACAAAAACTCTCTGGAGCAAAAGAATGCAGAATTGGAGCTTGCCGTCCAACATGAAACCGCGGCAAACCGCGCCAAACGGGAGTTCCTTTTCAATATGTCTCACGATATACGAACGCCCATGAATGCAATCATTGGGTTTACGTCTTTGGCTGCCGCCCATATTGACAACCGGGAGCAGGTGATTGATTATCTCAAAAAAATCTCCACCGCCAGCCAGCACCTGCTTTCCCTCATCAATGATGTTCTGGATATG
>CAJMMY010000222.1 GCA_905214605.1 uncultured bacterium
TTTGTACAGCAATATCTGACATCATTCAATCCGCAGCAACGAGAGGCTGTGCAGACGGTAGACGGTCCGGTACTTCTGCTGGCAGTGCCGGGCAGCGGCAAAACAACGGTTCTGGTGGCACGGCTGGGGTATATGGTGCTGTGCAAGGAAATCCCGCCGGAGCAGATTTTGACCATGACGTATACCGTTGCCGCCACGGCAGAAATGCGGCAGCGCTTTGCGGTGCGATTCGGAGAGACACTTGCCGGGGCAATGGAATTTCGGACTATCAATGGGGTATCCTCACGCATTATTGCCTATTACAGCCGGCATTTCGGAAAACGGGAACCATTTCCGGTGATCGAGAATCAACAAGCTGCGATGATTGTTTCGGAATTATTCCGAGAATTGTACGGAGAATTTCCGACAGAAAGCGACATCAAAGAGCTGCGTACAGAAATCACCTACATCAAGAACCAGATGCTTACGGAAGAAGAAATTCAGGAGCGGGAATTTGACTTGCAGCTATACCGCCGCTATTGCACCAGATTACGTCAGGAACATCTGATGGACTACGATGACCAGATGTCCTATGCGCTGACGATTTTGAAAAACTATCCTGCGGTACTGGAGCATTTTCAGGAGACCTATCGGTATTTGTGCGTGGACGAATCCCAGGACACCTCCAAAATACAGCATGAAATCATTCGTCTGTTGGCAGAGAAATATCAGAATTTGTTTATGGTGGGGGACGAGGATCAAAGTATTTACGGGTTCCGTGCAGCTTATCCGGAGGCGCTGATGAACTTCCGCACCCAATATCCCAAAGCCCGGATTCTCCTGATGGAAGATAACTACCGCTCAACCCGGGAAATCATTGCTGCTGCCAATGACTTTGTGAGCAGAAATCAGTTCCGCTATGACAAAACCATTCGTCCAAATCGCCCATCCGGCGCACCGGTGACGTTGATTACTGCCCGAAACCGCGCAGCGCAGTATCAATATCTGTTTGCCTTGGCGGAACAAGGCGCTGAGCCTTGTACGGTGCTCTATCGAAATCATGACAGCGCGCTGCCGTTGGCGGATTTGTTGGAACGCGCCCATGTGCCGTATGGCTGCAGCGGGTTTGAGGATACGTTTTTCACCCACAAAATCGTGATGGACGTAACGGACATCATTCATTTTGCGTATAACCCCACAGACGGAGAGACGTTCCGCCGGATTTACTACAAAATGGGCTGCCCGATTTCCAAAATCGCGGCGGAATCGGCAATCCGCCGAAGTCAAAGCTCCGGTCGGACCATACCGGAGGAGCTGGCAGCGGACCCGGATTTGCGGTTATATCACCGGGATATGGTGGACGCCTTAACCAATTCGCTAAAGGATTTGACCGCAGACACCGGAGAAACAGCCATTAAGCGCATTCGCCGCGGTTTACGCTACGATTTCTTTGCCGGGGAACGAAAACTGGATACCGGCAAGCTGGATATTCTGGAACTGTTGGGGCGGAATGAACCCAATGCATTGGCGCTGCTCCAACGGTTGGAAGAATTGCGAACCCTAATCCAAACCCGTCAGAACAACGATGCGCCGTTCCAACTGTCCACCATTCACGCAGCAAAAGGATTGGAATTTGAAACGGTTTATCTTCTGGACATTTTGGACGGTGTACTGCCAGCCAGACCGGCGGAACAATGCAAAACACCGGAGAATACGCAGCAATATGAGGAAGACCGGCGGCTGTTTTACGTTGCGATGACGCGGGCAAAAGACAATTTATATCTCTTCCGTTGTCAGGATATGCCCTCCGGCTTTGTGGAGGAGGTTGCCCAAGGCAAACCGGAGGAAACCGTTGATTCCGATGATTTATTTGCACCCTTTTCTCAGTCGCTCTGTGGGCGGAGCTACCGCAGCGCAGCGCGGGGGCAGGGAATTGTATCCGCACAGTGCCGGGACCGCGTGTTGGTGGAATATCCGAATCATTCCTTGGAATTAGACACCTTGGACGGCTTATTTGCCCGCCGAGACCGAACGATACATTATAAAATCGCCCCCGCACCGACTCGGAAACCAACGCTTTCGCCGAATCAAACTGCCGCTGCGCAAAAACTGACGGTCCGCAGCAGGGTGACCCATAAAACCTTCGGCCGAGGCGTCATTCAATCCGTACAAAACGGTGTTGCCACAGTACAATTTGATAACGAAAAAGAGCCGAGAATGCTGATGCTTGAAATCTGCATTGCCAACGGTCTGATTTTACCGGAGTAATTTTTT
>CAJMMY010000223.1 GCA_905214605.1 uncultured bacterium
TTGGTCTCCTCCCCGGCGGGAAGGATGGCCGGAACGGCGCGCACGCCGGCAGCACGCAGTGCGCGGCAGGCGCGCTCCAGCAGGAGCGGAGCCACATGTTCCTCGGTTACGACAAGGGCCGCCGTTCCCGAGGAAACATAGCGGCCGAGGTCGTCCAGCAGCCCCGGCGCGATGTCCACGCGGTAGGGCTGCGAAACGGGAATGTCGATCTTCATCTGCAGGCCTCCCGCACGGCGTGCAGCCGCTGTGACAGCGCTGCCAGCTCCTCCGGCAGCAGAGCCTGCGCCCCGTCGCACCGGGCGTGCAGCGGGTCAGGGTGCATCTCCACCATCACGCCGTCGGCTCCGCAGGCCGCGGCAGCCAGCGCCAGCGGCGTCACAAGGGCCGCGCGACCGGCCGCATGGCTCGGGTCGACGAGGACGGGGAGATGGGTCATTTCATGCAGGGCGGGCACGGCCGCAAGGTCGAGCGTGCCGCGCGTAAACGTGTCGAACGTGCGGATACCGCGCTCGCAGAGAATCACGTTGTGGTTGCCGCCGGCCATAATGTACTCGGCGCTCATCAGCCACTCCTGCAGGGTGTTGGCCAGACCGCGCTTGAGCAGAATGGGCTTGTCGCAGTGGCCGATTTCTTTCAGCAGCTCGAAGTTCTGCATATTCCGGGCGCCGATCTGAATGATATCCACATCGTCAAACAGGTCCAGATGCTTGATGTCCATCAGCTCTGTGACAATGGGCATGCCGGTTTCTTTTTTTGCCAGAGACAGCAGGCGCAGACCCTCTTCGCCCATGCCCTGAAAAGAGTAAGGGGAGGTGCGGGGCTTGAATGCGCCGCCCCGGAGAATCTGTGCGCCGGCAGCTTTTACCCGCTGTGCGCAGTAGACAATCTGCTCTTCGCTTTCTACGGAGCAGGGACCGGCCATGTATACAAAGTTGCCGCCGCCGATTTTGGTGCCGTTTTTCAGCTCCACCACGGTGTCGGCGGGGTGGAATTTCCGGTTCGCCTGTTTGAACGGCTCGGACACCCGCTTGACGGAGTCCACGATGTCCAGCGCCTCCACCAGCTCGGTGTCGATTTTGCTCACATCGCCCACCAGACCCATAATGGTGGTGTTGGTGCCTTTGGAAATATCGGGGGTTACGCCCTTTGCCAGGAACCAGTTGCTCAGGTTCTCGATTTGTTTTTCAGATGCATTTTGTTTCAGAACGACAATCATTTTCTTTTCCTCCTAAAAAAATAAGCCGTACAGCGATATGGCTGTACGGCGTTCCGCGTCTGGATGTGATAAGGTCCGTTTTTTATGCAGCACAAATCGCTATTACTTTTTTCTGAGTAAAGTAATAGTAGAAGTATGCAAATGCGAAAGAAACGAACTTCATGTCAAAACTCCTTTGAGTTATTGGGATTAAGATACACCTAACAGCGCCCTTTGTCAACTTATTTTTTGCAAATTTTCGTCTTATTTCTTGGCTGTCTTTGACTGAAAGACCCATTCCCGCTGAATGGTGAAAGCGATGAAAAACAAAGTCAAATCCACCGGTGCTTTCAGCAGGGTTGCGGCCAGTTTGCTGCCCGGGGCAATCCATTGCTCCAGCAGGGTGACGCAGGCGGCGGACACCAGCATTTGCGGTACGGCCAGACAGTAATAACGACGCATAGACCGCCGGTAATTTCCGGAATTTTGGAACACCACTTTTTTGTTCAGATTAAAGTTGCAGAAGGAAGAGCAAAGCCGGGCCAAAACGGTTGCGACGAACACCGTATAGTCCCCGGTGGGGAGACAGTGGAGCAGCAAATAGAACAATCCGAAGTCAATTGCCGTGGAAGACAGAGAGACGAGCATGAAGGTAAACACCAGCTGCATAATCTTCAGAGAGTCCAGAATGGGCCGGAAATGGGTGCCGCTGTTGTTGCCGTCATACACCGTGGCAATGGGCACTTCCAGAAAATCAATGCCCAGCTTCCGCATGGTCAGCAGCATATTGGTTTCATACTCAAACCGCTCGCCCTTTACGGCGCAGAAGGGCTCCAGATATTTCCGGGGAATGGCCCGCAGACCGGTTTGGGTATCGGACAGCCGAATGCCGCAGCCGAATCGGAACAGAAAGGCGGTGAATTGGTTGCCGCTTTTGCTCTTCGGGGGAACGTCCGGCCGGGAAAAATCCCGGCAGCCCAGGGTGATGCGCCCGGTTTCCAGGGTGTGCTCACAGCAGGCGCGGGTGTCTTCGGGG
>CAJMMY010000224.1 GCA_905214605.1 uncultured bacterium
TAGACATTAAGCGACACTTTTTGCATATTTTGACGTCATTTTGCACAATTGGCTAGGAATAAGATAGGGATAACGGATAAGAAAAACGCAGGCCGTTTTCGCAGCCTGCGTTGCACAATTAGGATATTTTAGAATTCCGGTTTGATTTGGCGGGTGAACAGCTTGTTCAGAGTTTCTTTCGGCTCGGCGTGGTTGTAGAGCATGTCGTAAACCGCTTGGGTGATGGGCAGCTCCACGTGATGCTGCTCCGCCAGACGCACCATTGCCGCAGCGGTGTAATATCCCTCTGCCAGCTTGTCATACTCCTTGCCCTGCACGAACAGTTCGCCGAATTTCCGGTTGTGACTGTGCTCACTGAACAGCGTAGCCTCATAGTCGCCCAAATGGCACAGTCCGTAAGCGGACATTTCGTTGCCGCCCATCGCAGCAATCAAGCGGCCCACCTCGTAGGTACCGCGGCTCATCAGAGGGCCTTTCATCTGGGTCAGACCCATGCCGTCCAGCATACCGGCAGCAATGCCCATAACATTCTTGGCAGCGCCGCCGATTTCGTTGCCAATCAAGTCCGTACCGTAGTAGAACCGAATCAGCTCCGAGGAGAAACGATCCACCAAAAACCGTTTGGTTTCCGGGTCAGCGGAATCAATGACCATACAGGTGGGAACGCCATGATACAGCGTCTGCACATGACCCGGTCCCAACCAGACTGCAATGTGGTTGCTGGCGTCCAGATTGTCTTCGGCAATCTGGCTCAGCCGGCGGCCGGTGGTAATTTCAATGCCTTTCATGCAAAGAATGAAGTACTTATTTTTCAATTCGTAGGGTTTCAGCTCGTCCATGACTTTCTGCAAGCCCTGAGAGTTGACGGAAATCACAATTGCCTCTGCATCTTTGACGCAGTCCAAATCGTTGGTCAGCGCAATGGACTCCGGCAGACGGAGAAAATCATTGGTACGGTCTTTCATGAACTGCTGCATGTGGGCGGAGGACTTCCGACCGTACAGCGTTACATCGTTTCCGATGGAATCCAAATACCAAGTAATGGTGGAACCCCAGCGGCCGCAGCCGATAACAGATACTTTCATAGGAACAGACTCCTTGAATTTTAAAATTGATTCGAGACGATTATAGCACAGTCTCCATACAAAGTGAATACTTTTTCCCCACGGAATGGTCCAGAATTTTCTCTTTTGATACTGGTATCTTCCAGCAAAATATGGTATGATAGTTCTGCATTTTTTCCAACACCGAAATGCAAATGCGATTCGGTGAAAACAAAATAAAGAAAGAGGAGAAAAGTTTTGGAAAAGGTATTTAAACTCAAGGAGAACGGTACCACCGTCAAGACCGAAATCCTTGCAGGCTTGACTACGTTCATGACGATGGCTTACATTATCGCTCTGAACCCCAACCTGCTGACCGGTTTTGATGTGGGCAGCCAGCTGTGGAACGCCGTGTTCCTGGCAACCTGCATTGCTTCCGCCATTGCAATGTTCGTGATGGCATTCCTGGCAAACAAGCCTTTTGCACTGGCTCCCGGTATGGGTCTGAACAGCTTTTTCGCTGTGGTCGTGACCAATATTGTGACCCTGACCGGTCTGACCTATCTGCAGGCATTCCGTGCAGCTCTGTGCATCATTCTGATTGAAGGCATTGTCTTCGTGATTCTGTCTCTGTTCAGCGTACGTGAGAAAATTGTGGACGCAATTCCTCTGGGTGTTCGCGCCGGCATCGCACCGTCCATCGGTCTGATGCTGATGAACATCGGTCTGGGCTCCAACGTGGGTGTTTACTCTTCCGAGGGTGGTCCTTTCTACGTAATGCGCGACTTCTTCGGCGCTCTGACCCCCGCAATCATCAAGAAAAGCAGCGGCGACGGCTACGCCACTCTGGTGCTGACCGTTGTGACCATGTTCATCGGTCTGCTGCTGATTGCCGTTCTGGCAAAGCGCGGCAACCGCGGCGCTGTGCTGATTGGCATGCTGGCAGCCAGCGTGATTTACTGGATTGGCGAGTGGGTATTCCTGGGCATCAACCCCTTCGCCTCTCTGGCAACCGCATCTTTCGTTCCCGCTTTCGGCGATTTGACTGAGGCAACCCTGTTCAAGTTCGACTTTGGCGATCTGATGCAGATTGGCGGGTTCACCGTGGTAACTCTGGTGATTACCTTCTGCATGATCGATATGTTCGACACCATCGGCACTCTGGTGGGCACCGCCT
>CAJMMY010000225.1 GCA_905214605.1 uncultured bacterium
TCGGGTAATCGGTGAGGAATACCGGCTTTTTATAAACCTGCTCGGTGAGATATCTCTCATGCTCGCTCTGAAGATCGCAGCCCCAGAACACGGGATACTCGAACTTGTCTTTTACGGGTTCGAGAACCTTTATCGCCTCCGTATAGGTAAGCCTTACGAAATCGCTCGTCATGACGTGCGTAAGTCTGTCGATAAGACCTTTGTCCACGAAATTATTCAGAAATTCAAGCTCTGCGGGGCAAGTTTTCATGACGTGCGAAATTATGTGCTTTACCATCGATTCCGCCATATCCATATCGTCCGAAAGATCGGCGAAAGCCATTTCGGGTTCTATCATCCAGAATTCCGCCGCGTGCCTTGCGGTGTTCGACCTTTCGGCTCTGAAAGTAGGACCGAAAGTATATATCTTGCCGAAAGCGAGAGCCATCGCCTCGCCCTCGAGCTGACCGGAAACGGTCAGATTGGTGGCCTTGCCGAAGAAGTCCTGAGAATAGTCAATGGAGCCGTCCTCATTCCGGGGCGGGTTTGCCGGGTCGATGGTGGTCACCCGGAACATTTCCCCTGCGCCCTCGCAGTCGGAGCCGGTGATAATGGGGGTGTGTACGTACACAAAGCCCCGGCTCTGGAAATATTCATGCACTGCCATAGCGGCAACGCTGCGAATCCGGAACACTGCGGAAAACAGGTTCGTCCGGGGACGCAGATGCTGAATGGTGCGCAGATACTCCAGGCTGTGGCGCTTTTTCTGCAGGGGATAGTCGGGGGTAGAGGTGCCCTCCACGGTGATTTCCGTTGCCTTCAGCTCAAAGGGCTGGGGTGCATCGGGGGTGCATACCAGTTTGCCCTTGACAATCAGAGCGGCGCCCACGTTCTGTTTTGCGATTTCGTCATAATTGCTCAGAGCGTCGCGCTCCAGCACGACCTGTAAATTCTTATGGCAGCTGCCGTCATTGAGCTCGATAAAACCGAAATTTTTCATATCCCGGAGTGTTCTTGCCCAACCCATAACAGTGATTTCTTTTCCATCAAATGCGGCACTGTCTGCGAAAATGCCGGCGATTTTCTGACGTTTCATCGTTTGTTCGTCCTTTCTTATCACAAGCTGCGGAAATTCCGGCTTGTAGAATCAGCAGTAATAGTGTATTATACTCTGCAATGAACAGAATTTCAAGTATTCCCAACGGTTTCCGATGGATTTGCTTGTGTCAGGAGGACCCAAATGAAAAAAATGCTCTTTATTGTGAACCCTATGGCGGGAAAAAGTGCATATAAGAATAATTTCGGCGAGGCGATGCTGGTGTTTGACCGGGCAGGAATCGCCCCCACGGTGCGTTTTACGTCAAATGCAGGCGACGCCACGGAGCTGGCCAAACAGGCAGCTGACTACGATATTCTGGGCTGCCTCGGCGGAGACGGTACGCTGAGCGAAGTGATGGAAGGTCTGGTGCAGCTGCCCAAAGAGGACCGGCGCCCCATCGGTTATATTCCTTTGGGCACCGCCAACGATGTGGCAACCACCCTGGGTCTGCCGAAAAACAACATCATCGCCGCTGCGGAGCGGATTGCCAACGGAAAGCCCCGGTATTTTGACGTGGGAACCTTTGGCGACAACGGCAGCTTTACCTATGTGGCGGCATTCGGTGCATTTACCGATGTAAGCTATGAAACCCCGCAGCAGGAAAAGCAGGCTCTGGGCCATTTTGCCTATGTGCTGGAGGGTATGACCCGTTTGCCGAAAATCACCACCTATGCCACCCGGATTGACTATGACGGCGGCGTGATTGAAGACGAATTTGTGTTCGGCGGCGTAATGAACTCCACCTCTGTGGCGGGATTGATTCATCTGGACACCAATCCGATCAAACTGGACGACGGCCTGTTTGAGCTGGCATTGGTGCGGAAACCCAAAAGTCTGATTGACCTGCACCAGATCGTCATGGCGCTGATTAACCGGAATTACAACGGCGCGTTCATCAAGTTCATTTCCACCACCCAAGCTACCTTTACCTTTAAGGAACCGGTAGCATGGACCCGGGACGGCGAAGACGGCGGCAGCTATGAGAAGATTACCTTCCGGAATATGGAAAAAGCCGTGGAGATTATTACATAATACAATACAAAAAGCCGGGAGCGAATGGTCGGTGTTCATAAGGCAGCGAACAGCCACAGCAGTTTGCACTGCTGTGGCTGTTCT
>CAJMMY010000226.1 GCA_905214605.1 uncultured bacterium
GCTCGCCGATGGGAGAAATGACCGCAGCGGTGCCGGTGCCCCATGCCTCTTCCAGACGACCGGTGTGGATGGCGTCAATCAGCTCGTCGATAGAAATCAAGCGCTCTTCCACTTCCATGCCCCAATGACGCATCAGCTCCAGGCAGGATTTCCGGGTGATGCCGGGCAGCACGCTGCCGGCCAGCTCGGGGGTCACCACTTTGCCATCAATCTTGAACATGACGTTCATGGAGCCCACTTCTTCGATGTACTTCCGATGCACACCGTCCAGCCACAGCACCTGGGTGTAGCCGCTCTGCTCTGCCTTGTTTTCTGCGCGCATGGAGATTGCATAGTTTGCGCCGGCTTTGGTGTAGCCGGTGCCGCCGCGGACGGCACGGACATCGCGATCCTCGATGATGATTTTCACGGGGTTGATGCCCTCTTTATAGTAGTTGCCCACGGGGCAGCAGATAATCATGCACATATAGTGGTCGGGAATCCGCAGACCCACATAGTTCTCGGTGCCGAACACAAAGGGACGAATGTACAAAGAGGTGCCGGGCAGATGGGGAACCCAATCCTGATCCACTTCCACCAGCGTTTTGATGGCGTTATACATCACGTCTTCCGGCAGCTGAGGAATGCACAGACGCTCGCAGGAAGTGTTCATACGGCGAACGTTTTCCATGGGGCGGAACAGCTGAATCTTGCCCTCAGGCGTACGGTAAGCCTTCATGCCCTCAAAGCACTCCTGTGCGTAGTGGAACACGGAGCAAGCAGGCTGCAGGGTAATCGGACCGTAGGGAACAATTTCGGGGTCATGCCAACCGCCCTGGTCCGTGTCATAATGCATCACGAACATGTGGTCGGTCATAAACGTACCGAACGGGAGATGATTTTCATTGGGTTTCTCTTTCGGGGTTGTGGTCTTGGTGATTTTGATTTCCATTGCGATTTCTCCTCCTCATAATGATTCCGGCGGCAGATTCGGGTAACAAAAAAGCCCTCCTCTCCTGCCAACTGCAAAGAGACGGAAAGCTGTTGCTTTTCGCGGTACCACTCTTTTTTATCCTTTCGGATACACTCGTCGGATACGGACCTTTCCATACCCTGTCCTCATAACGGCGGACATCCGTCTTTGCTTACTGTCTTCTTCTGCAAAGCCGCTCAAAGACCAGTTCAGTCATTCTTCCCCTCCGGTCTCTCACCCACCGACCGGCTCTCTGAACGTTCCGAATGCTTACTACTTCTCATCGACGCGTTTGAAATTTGGGTACATTATAGCACCGCCCAAACAAATGTCAAGGGGGATTTTTTCACTTTCCCATTCCGCCGGAATTCCGGTATCCACGCTCTCAATTTTTCAGAAAAATCCACAAAAAACCGGACTGCATCATTTGACGCAGTCCGGCGCAGGATTTCCCGAAATTCCGGAAATTCCACGGTTTTTTCTTGCTTTGTTTCAGCAAACAGGCTCCACCCAACCGAAGGGATCGTCCAGCTTGCCCCACTGGATACCGGTCAGAGTATCATACAGTTTCTGGGTCACGGGACCGATATTGTTGTTGTCGATGAAGTAGCCCTCATCGTTGTAGTACAGCTCGCCGATGGGAGAAATGACCGCAGCGGTGCCGGTGCCCCATGCCTCTTCCAGTTTGCCGTTCTGAGCAGCCTCTACCAGTTCATCAATGGACAGCAGACGTTCCTCCACCTCGTAGCCCCAACTTCTCAGCAGCTCCAAGCAGGATTTCCGGGTCACGCCGGGCAGAATGCTGCCGTCCAACTCGGGAGTCACGATTTTTCCGTCGATTTTGAACATAACGTTCATGGAACCGACCTCTTCCACGTACTTCTGGTACACGCCGTCCAGCCACAGCACCTGAGAGAATCCTTTTTTCTCTGCCACTTCGCTGGCGCGCAGAGAGATTGCATAGTTTGCGCCGCATTTGGTATAACCGGTGCCGCCGCGGACTGCGCGGACGTCATGGCTTTCCACCAGAATTTTCACAGGGTTCAGCCCCTCTTTGTAATACTTATCCACAACGCAGCAGATGATGGCGAACAAGTATTTATTCGATGCATGGACGCCCAGCTGAGACTCGGTTGCAATGGTCAGCGGGCGGATATACAGAGACGTTCCCTCTTCTGCGGGCACCCAATCCTGCTCCACAGTCACAATGGTCTTCAGCGCCTGCATAAAGTCCTCTTCG
>CAJMMY010000227.1 GCA_905214605.1 uncultured bacterium
GCCGCTCATTCCGGTGCATCATATCCGCGGCCATATTGCCGCGAACTATCTGGCATTCCCGGAACTGGAGCCGCCGTTTTTGGCTTTGGCGGTTTCCGGCGGCAATACCATGCTGGTAGATGTGCAGGGATACACGGATATGAAAATCATCGGCGCAACCCGAGACGATGCAGCAGGGGAGTGCTTTGATAAAACCGCCCGGGTGTTGGGGCTGGGCTATCCCGGCGGCAAACCCATTGATGATTTGTCCAAGGGCGGCGATGACAGCAAGTACAAGCTGCCTTTGGCCCATGTGGCAGATAATCCCTATGATTTGAGCTTTTCCGGTCTGAAAACGGCGGTGATCAATCTGGCGCATCAGGCGGAGCAAAAGGGTGAAACACTGGACCGGGCGTCTTTGGCAGCCTCCTTCTGCAAAGCGGTCAGCGACAGCTTGGTACCACGAGCCATTCGCGCCGCAAAGGATTTGGGACATACCAAGATTGTGGTTGCCGGCGGCGTTGCAGCCAACTCCCGGATTCGCAGTGATTTTGAAAAGGCTTGTGCCGCTGAGGGCTTGGAGCTGTTTGTCCCGCCGCTGAAATGGTGCGGTGATAACGGCGCCATGATTGGTGCGCAGGGATATTACGAATATCTGGCAGGCAGTCGGGCCGATTTGGATTTGAATGCCTATGCCAACCGCACGATTTAATTGTGAAGGGAATCTGAACCATGGGAATTCATTCCGGACACCGTGCCCGGGTTCGGCAGAGATTTCTGCAAACCGGACTGAACGGATTTGACGATGTGAATATTTTGGAATTTCTGCTGTTTTATGCCATGCCGCAGCAGGATACCAATCCCATTGCCCATGCGCTGTTGGACCGGTTTGGGAGTCTCCATGCGGTGTTTGAAGCCAGCGTGGAAGAATTGGAAACGGTCAAAGGCATCGGAGAGTATTCCGCAATTTTGCTGCGGTTGGTGCCGGAAATTTGTCGGCGCTATATGTTCAGCCACCGCGTAAAAAATCCCGTACTGGGAACGTTGGAAGAACTGTATGCCTATGTCATCCCGCTGTTCGCTTTCCATGGGGAGGAACACTTGTTCATGCTGTGTCTGGATAGCAGCAATAAGGTGCTGGATTGCTCCGAAATTGCCAGCGGCGCTGCGGACGAGGTGAATGTAGACAGTCGGAAAATTCTGGAAATTGCGGTTGCCAAACATGCAAGCAGGATTGTTCTGACCCATAATCACCCCAGCGGAATCCTGATTCCGTCCAGTGCGGATATCCAGATTTCCAATGTATTGGAGAAAGCCTTTGCGGTTTTCGGCATTGAGTTGTTGGACCACATCATTGTGGGTGACGGCGAATGCTTGTCCATGCGCAACTCAGGGTTCTTTTAATGGCAGAATCGTCGAATCATTTAAACTTCAGAAAACAGGCGTACCTTGATGCTAGGGTACGCCTGTTTTTTACTGTTGACATTATGCAATATCGAGCATATGATTTTAAGAAAGATTATTGTACATTTTGATGATAATTACAGGGCGGTGAATGTATGGAACAAGAGTATTATGCGCATGTTCGAGACAGTGCGACATCAGAGAGCGAATGGCAAACAGTTGAAGAACATTTAAACGGAACGGCAGCACTATGTGAAAAATTTGCAGAACAGTTCGGCGCGGGAATTTATGGAAAAATAATGGGAATGACCCATGATATAGGAAAGTATACACCTGAATTTCAAAATCGATTGCTGCACAACGGACCAAAGGTTGACCATGCAACGGCAGGTGCTATGCTGTGCCGTAACTGGAATATGGTGCCGTTGGCTGCATGTGTAATCGGACACCATAGCGGATTACCGGATTTTGGAAATCCGAGAGATCCGATTGGCGCGCCAACCTTGTTTGGACGTCTGAAAAAAGGAGAGAAAGAGCACTATTTGGAACGCTGCCGAATGGAATCAATGCCTGATCCTGGTACATTGATACCGCGGCCAGATTTTACCGGGAGCCTTCAGGCGTCCTATTGGGTAAGAATGCTTTATTCTTGTTTGGTAGATGCGGATTATCTGGATACAGAGTCATACATGAATGGTGATACGGGGCGTGGCGGATATGATGAGATTCCGGTGCTGTTGAAACGATTTGAAGAATATCGGAAAAAATTTGAGAATCCAACAACGGAAT
>CAJMMY010000228.1 GCA_905214605.1 uncultured bacterium
ATGGCTGAAACTGATGAAGGCGGGATTCCGGAATGTGAAACGGCTGCGCTATCGGCTGCGCCGGGTGAAACTGCACTTTACCTCCGCATTTGCCGACCCCTACCGCACGGCTATGGTCTACGGTTATACCAGTGCGGCGGTGTGTGCGTTGGGGCTTGACCAACGAGGCGATGCGGATATTGCCATCTCGGCAGATTTCCAAGAGGAGCATTGCTCCGGTGAGGCGTATGCCTCCGTGACCATTCGCGTCTTTTATTTGCTGCGGTTTGCATGTTCCATGCTATGCTGCGGCTTGCAGATACTTTGCGCCCGGCGCAGAGGGAAGAAAATTGCCGGACGGGCACAGACCGTCGGAAAGGAACGTTGAATCATGGAAAAAAGTAAATTAGGCGAAGTTATGGATTTGACCATGACGAAAATCAAGGAAATGGTGGACGTGAACACCGTGATTGGCGATCCCATCGTCACTCCGGACGGCATTACGCTGATTCCCGTGACGCAGGTCAGCATGGGTCTGGCAACCGGCGGGGCAGACGTACCGGCAAAAAGCTCCAACGGCATCGGCGCGGCAGCGGGCAGCGGCGTGAAAATGTTCCCCATGGGATTTTTGATTATCAAAGACGGCATGATTCGCTTTGTCAGTACGAAAGCACCAGCGGATAACACCATTGACCGGATTCTGGACAGCGTTCCCGATTTGTTCGACCGGGTGGAGCATTTGATTCAGAACGTGAAAAATCCCAAGGAAACTGAGTGATTGCATAGTTTGCCCCGAACGGGGCAGAATAAGCACTGCCTGCGAAACAAAAAGGTGGTGCTTATTTTGAACTTTGGGAAGTTTGCGGTTTTGACGATGCTGCTGAGCAGTTTGCTGTGTCTGCCGGTGAATGCGCAAACGCGCCCGGATACTGCTGCGGAATCCGGGATTCTGACGGTGGCGGAGACCGGAGAGGTTCTTTGGGAAAAATCCGCCCAACGGAAGATGGCCATGGCGTCCACCACGAAAATGATGACGGCATTGGTGGCGCTGGAGCAAGCCGACCCGGACCGGACGGTGACCATTCTGCCGGAATGGACGGGGATTGAGGGTTCCAGTATGTATCTGAAGGCGGGGGAGCGGTACACCCTCCGTCAGCTGCTGCAGGGCATGATGCTGGTTTCCGGGAATGATGCAGCCACGGCGGTGGCTTGCGCGGTTTCCGGCAGCGAGGAGGCATTTGTCCGGCTGATGAACGAAAAAGCCCAGGACTTGGGGTTGACGGATACTCATTTTGAAAATCCCCATGGGTTAGACGGCGAGGCGCACTATTCCACGGCCCGGGATTTGGCAAAACTTGCCGCTGCGGCGATGGAAAATCCCGATTTTGCGGAAATTGTGGGAATGAGCAGCTGCACCATCGGAAATCAAACCTATGTGAACCATAATAAGCTGCTCCGGCAATGTCCCGGAGTCATCGGTGTGAAAACCGGATATACCAAATCCGCAGGGCGGATTCTGGTGTCCTGCTGTCAGCGGGAGGGCTTGCGGTTGATTTGCGTGACCCTGCGGGACCCGCAGGATTGGGCGGACCACAGCGCATTGTATGATTGGGCATACGGCACGTATCATTCAGAGCCGATTTTAGCGGCAGAGCCCTTGCCGGCATTGCCTGCGGCAACGGGCAGGGGAGAAACGGTTTCCGTGGTGCCTGCGCGTCCGATTTCCGTAGTGACCGACGGCACGGACCGGATTACGGTGCGGCTGTATCTGCCGCGGATGGTATTTCCCGGCGTACAGCGGGGCGAGCCGGCGGGAACGGCGCGGGTGTATCGAAACGGCATATTATACGGAGAATATCCGCTGCAATTCGGCAGCGATTTGCCTCTGCCGGAGAGAAAGTCTCTCTGCCGGAGGACACAAATATAGAACAGACAATCAATAGGAGAATATGATGCAGGAAAGATTACAGAAATTGATTGCAGCCTCGGGCCTGATGTCCCGGCGGGCTGCGGAGCAGGTGATTTCCGCCGGGCGGGTGACCGTGAACGGCGTTGTGGCTCAGTTGGGACAATCTGCAGACAGCGAGACGGACGAAATTCGCATTGACGGCGAAAAGCTGCCCCGGAAAAAGAGCCACGCTTATGTGATGCTGAACAAGCCGAAAGGCTATGTGACCACCATGCAG
>CAJMMY010000229.1 GCA_905214605.1 uncultured bacterium
GGAGTCAATCTCGGGACCATAGCTTTTCTCGGGCTGCTTGAATTTCTGCTGTTCCGGTTCTTTTTTCGGCGTAAATTCGATTTCCGGTTCCTCATCTTCCGCTTGTTTTCCCTTGAAAACTCTGCTCAAAATGACAGATAGAGCGGCGGTAATGGCTGCGCACCCGAGAATACCGGAAATTCGGTACATCGGCATGAAATTGCTGGCAATCAGCCAGATAATCATCGCAAAATAAAAGCCGCGGACGCGGGGCTGCTTTTTCGCTTTCTTTTCTTGTTTCGACAATGGGATACCCTCCAGTACTGCAAAAAGTACGCGATTTATATAGAATTACAGGATACATTTTACAACGAACCGAATGATAGGTCAAGAGTGTGACAGCTGCAGATTCAAAAGTTCATAGACCTATTTTTTCAGAAAATGGAAGAAAAAAGAGAATGAATATTGATTTCAATGCCTGAAATGTAGTATAATACCTTGACCAGAAAGAAAACTACTGCCGTCCCGACTGAACGGGAGATTCTGCAATGAGGCAGAATTGGCATCATTTGGAGGCTGTTATGATTAAGGTTTCCCCTTCTATTTTGTCTGCTGACTTTTGTAAATTGGGTGCAGATGTAGAATCGATTCTGCAGGGTGGAGCAGACTATGTGCATGTTGATGTCATGGACGGCATTTTCGTTCCCAATATTTCCATCGGTATTCCCGTGGTGCAATCCCTGCGGAAGGCTTGCGATGGGTTTCTGGACGTGCATCTGATGATTGACCGTCCTCACCGTTATGTGGAGCAGTTCTGCAATGCCGGTGCGGACTTGGTTGTGTTCCATGTGGAGGCGGCAGAACCGCAGGATTTGTTTGCAGCCATTCAGACGGTAAAAGACTGCGGCAAAAAGGTCGGTTTGGCTGTGAAACCGAAAACCCCTGCAAGTGTTCTGCTCCCGTATTTGAAACTGTTGGACCTGGCATTGGTGATGACCGTGGAGCCCGGTTTCGGCGGACAGAAGTTTATGGCAGATATGATGCCCAAAGTGCAGGAGCTGCGTCAGATGATTCAGGAAATGAATCCCGACTGCGAGCTGGAAGTTGACGGCGGCGTGGACCCCGTGACCTCCGCTGTGTGCAAGCAGGCCGGCGCAAATGTTCTGGTAGCCGGCAGCGCCGTCTTCAAAAAAGAGGACCGTGCAGAGGCGATTCGCCTGATTCGCGAGGCGTAAATTTTATTCAAAATTCATTCGGAGTGTACTGGTTTTATGAATTCGTTCTTTCCCGCAACGGTAGAAAATTTAATTGACAAGTTTGCAGCCCTGCCGGGAGTGGGAAAGAAAAGTGCATCAAGACTTGCATTCTTTGTGTTGTCAATGCCGGAAGGGGAGGCAGAGTCCTTTGCCGAGGCCATTCTGGAGGCCAAACGGAAGGTGCATTTTTGCCCCGTTTGCCAGAATCTGACGGATACGGACTTGTGCCCGATTTGCGCCAGTGCAAAACGGGACCAGTCTGTCATTTGCGTGGTGTCCGAGCCGAAAGATGTGTTATCTGTGGAGCGCGGTCACGAATATAATGGAGTATATCACGTGCTGCACGGTGTGATTTCGCCGATGAATCATATCGGTCCGGACGATCTTCGGATTTCGGAGCTGGTGGCACGGGTGGCAAAGGGAAATGTTTCGGAAGTGATTATGGCGACTAATCCGGATACGGAGGGCGACACCACAGCAATGTATATTTCTCGTTTGCTGAAACCTTTTGATGTAAAGGTAAGTCGTCTGGCTTACGGTATCCCCGTGGGTTCCAATATTGAATTTGTGGACGACGCAACGATTATGCGGGCGTTGAACGGCCGCGTGGAAATGTAATTTCGCAGATTGGTCGATGGATTCGGCGGTATAGAATCCGCCGAATTGACCAATACTGTTTATAAATTAAAAGGGTCCGTATGGTATGAAAATACGGATACATATCCGTGCTGCAAAAACAGCACAAGGAAAAGAACGAAAATTGGCTGGCTGAGATGCCGGTTTTGTTTGTTGCGCTTTTTTAGGAAAATGCAGCGAATTGTCTGAGAAAAGGAGTGTATTTATGGCATCAAAATTGAAAATTATCCCTCTGGGCGGTTTGGGTGAAATCGGAAAAAACATCACCGCCATTGAGTACGGAA
>CAJMMY010000230.1 GCA_905214605.1 uncultured bacterium
GCTTCCAGAGAGTTGGCGGAGATGCAGCGGTCCGCCCGGAGCACATCGTACATATGGAGCTCCCGGATCCGCTTCTCCGCTTCCTTCTGGAATTCCTCGGCACTGGGGGCAAAGTCGGTGTATTTATAACCGAACAGCTCATCGGAAATTTCTCCGGTCATGAGCACTCGGATATCCGTCTGCTCGTGAATGGCTTTGCACACCAGATACATGCCCATTGAGGCGCGAATGGTGGTAATGTCATAGGTTCCCAACGCGGCAATCACTTCTTCCAGAGCGTCAATCACCTCGTCCCGGTTCATATACACCACCGTGTGGTCGGCGCCCAAATAATCCGCCACCTCTTGGGCATATTTCAGGTCAATGGCGTCTTTGTCCATGCCGATGGCAAAGGTGCGAATGGGCTTACCCAACAGCTTGGCTGCCACGGCGCACACCAAAGAGGAATCCAGACCGCCGCTGAGCAGGAATCCCAACGGCGCATCGGCGTCCAAACGCTTATCAATGCCCAGAATCAGCAGCTCCCGAATCTTTTTGCACACGGTTTCCAAATCGTCCTGACAATATCCGCCGGACACCGTGGTCAAATCCGCATACCGGACAAACTGACCGTCGGCATAGTAGTGTCCGGGAGGAAAGGGAAGGATTTTGTTGCAGACGCCAATCAGGTTTTTGGCCTCACTGGCAAATACAATGGAGCCGTCCTGCAAATAGCCGTAAAACAGCGGGCGGATACCAATGGGGTCTCGGGCGGCAATCAGCGTGTTCTTCCGGCTGTCATAAATAATCATGGCAAATTCTGCGTCCAGCATTTTGAACATCTCCACGCCGTATTCCCGGTACATGGGGAGAATGATTTCGCAGTCGGATTCGCTCTGGAAGGTATAGCCCTTATCCTGCAGCTGCTTTTTCACGGTGCGGAACCCGTACAGCTCTCCGTTGCACACAGCCATATCTCCGTTCAGCGTAAACGGCTGCATGCCCTCGGGGCTCAATCCCATAATTGCCAGACGGTGAAAGCCCAGCCAACCGCCTTTTGTCTCCACAAATCGGGTCATATCCGGTCCCCGGTCTTTGGTACGGTTCAGGCAATCCTGCGCCAGAATGTACGGAATACTGCGTTTCTCAAATCCAATAATTGCACACATAAAAATGACCTCCCGGAACACTCTCTGTTCCTAAATTTTTCTGCCGGTTCAGGCGGCAGCCCCCTGCAATTCCGCCGGAGCGGGATTGCGAAAATAAAAAAATGCAGCCCATCGTCTTTCATAGGACGAATTGCTGCATATCCGCGGTGCCACCTAATTTACCGAAAACCCGGTCACTTTTTCGGAGCTCCATCAAGCTCCTGCGAAATAACGGTTCGCTTTCCGTCTTACTTACTGCCCCGCTGCCGGAGGTTCGGTTTGCCGCTCCCGGGTGTTCTTCCCGCCAGACTGACCTGTCAGGGCTTGCACCGTCCCCTGCTCGCTGTTACAGCGTTTCTGTCGTTACTTTTCCCGTTCTCTGCGTTTAACCCTATCAAAATGATAGACGAATCATACCACCGGAAAAGTCAATTGTCAATACGAAATTTTCACTTTTTTCCCGTCAAAATATCCTTTTTTCCTGCGGCGTTTTTTGCCATGGTAAGGTTTGACAGACAGACAGACGTTTTCTCCCTGCGGATTTGTAAAATGAAACAAAGATGCTTTGAACTTGCAAAAAATCGGTAGAATCCATTGACAAACTTCCCGGATTACCCTATAATGACGCCATTAGAGGGCAAGGGTGCTCCTGAACAGAGGGACCTTTTCTCTCTATTTTTCATATCTGCGGGCCGGAAATCTCAGCTGTGTGTGAAGTTTCCTGCCGGGAAATGAGAAGTACCCATGGTCACAGGGCCGAAGGCCCACAGCAAGCCATCTATCACTATAAAATATGCATCATATTTAAAAGGAGAAGATCATCATGGCCAAGTACACGAAGGAAGACATTCTCAGAATTGTGAAAGAGGAAGACGTTGAGTTTATCCGTTTGCAGTTTACGGATATTTTCGGCACTCCCAAAAATATTGCAATCACCAGTTCTCAGATTGAGAAAGCACTGAACAACCAGAACATGATCGATGGTTCCTCCATCGAAGGCTTTACCCGTATCC
>CAJMMY010000231.1 GCA_905214605.1 uncultured bacterium
AAGAACCGAAGCTGGAATTCTCTTTACTGAAAAACGGGAAAGAAACCGGTGTCAAATTCCGCGGGATACCGAACGGCCATGAATTCACATCTTTGCTTCTGGCAATACTGAATGCCGATGGAAAGGGGAAAAATCTTCCCGATGAAGCCATCCGCCGACGCATTCAGGCGTTGAAAGGGCCCATTTCATTGCAAACTTATGTATCATTGACATGTACCAACTGCCCCGATGTGGTGCAGGCCCTGAATATAATGGCTTTGCTGAACGGACAGGTCACACACGAAATGATAGACGGTGCTCTTTTCCAGGAAGAAGTGGATGCATTGAAAATACAAGGCGTACCGTCCGTCTATGCCAACGGTAAATTGCTTCATGTAGGACGCGGCACCTTAGGCGAACTTCTGCAAAAGCTGGAAGAAATGTTCGGCAGCCACCCAACCGGTTCCCAGACGGGCTCCGGAGCCAAGGGCGCCGACCGGGAGGTTCGCAGCCGGAAACAGCCTAAAAAAGAGAAAAAGGCAACGGCACCTCAGCAAAATTGGGACGAGCGGGAGTATCAGCCCATTCGGAAAAGCCGGGAAATGCGTTCCGGCTGTCTGGGCGGCCTGATGTATTTCGTATTCGTGGTGAGCGTCAGCGTGATTCTGGCTTGCTTGGGCTGGATGGCAGCCTCGGACGTTCTGGCGCTGAATAAACCCAAAACCGAGGCAGTGGTTACCTTAGATGACAGCGTGTTCACCGATGAAACCATTACCACCACCGACGCAGAGGGCAATCCCGTGGAAAAAACCATTTCCGTGGCGGATATGGACTATGTGGCAGACCAGCTGAAAAATGAGGGTCTGATTGAGTACAAGGGACTGTTCAAGTTCTACTGCAAAATTTCCCATGCGGCGCAGAAACTGGACCCCGGCTCCTATGAGCTGTCTACGGACTTTGACTACCGGGCACTGGTGAAGAAAATGAATCAGGGCTCCGGCGCTGCGGTGACGGTGGACGTTACCTTCCCGGAAGGCTTTAATATGAAACAGATTTTCGAGCGTCTGGCAGAAAACAAGGTCAGCTCCTATGATGACTTGATGAAAGCCGCGGCGGATTTCTCGTACAACTATTCCTTCCTGAATGAGGAAGACAAGGGCGACGCAAGCCGTCTGGAAGGGTATCTGTTCCCGGATACCTACACGTTCTACGTGTATATGGAGCCTTCTTCCGCCATCGGCAAGTTCCTGGATAACTACAATCTCAAGGTTACCGACGAGATGAAACAGCAGGCTGCGGATATGGGCTATACCATGGACCAGATCGTCACCATTGCCTCCATGATTGAAAAAGAGGCGGCAAATGATGAAGAGCGGGCAGCCATCGCATCGGTGATCTATAACCGTTTGGCAGCGGGCATGCCTTTGCAGATTGACGCTACGGTGCAGTACGCAAAGGGCAATGACGAGGCGCTGACCGAGGCGGATTTCCAGATTGACAGCCCCTACAACACTTACAAGAATACCGGTCTGCCTGCCGGACCGATTTGCAACCCGGGTCTTGCTTCGATTCAAGCGGCGCTGAATCCGGACAGCACGAAATATTATTACTATGCGTTGGATACTGCCACCAAGACCCACAAGTTCTTTAGCGATTATGCATCTCACGAGGCATTTGTGGCAACGCAGAATTACGGTTGATGAGAGATGAGTATGGAACAGAAACTGACGAATAAACGGCCGGAGCTCCTTGCCCCGGCCGGGGATTTTGAACGGTTGGAGATGTGTGTGCATTACGGTACGGACGCAGTTTATCTGGCCGGCGAGGCGTTTGGTATGCGGGCGTCCGCGGGAAATTTTAAGGACGATGAAATGCGCCGGGCGGTTCAGTTTGCCCATGCCAACGGCGTGAAGGTCTATGTGACCTGCAACACCCTGCCCCGGGAATATGAAATTCCCGACCTGCCGGAATTTCTGGCATTTTTGCAGGATTGCGGTGTGGACGGTCTGATTATTGCGGACTTGGGCGTGTTTGCAATGGCAAAGAAATATGCGCCGAAGGTGGATATTCACGTCAGCACCCAGTTGGGCGTGGTGAACAGCGCCACAGCCAACCTG
>CAJMMY010000232.1 GCA_905214605.1 uncultured bacterium
TTCTGGTCATCAATTCCTTCTCCACCGTAACAAGCTACGAAAACCAGACGAAAAAGGCGATTACCAACCGGTTCATTCAGACGGCAATGACGGAGTTCTTCAAGGAAAATCTGGAGATTTACTTCACGGAGAACAAGCTGGAGGCGGACCGGGTCATTGACCAGATTTTGATTAACAAGCGCTCCCGGGAGCAGGCGGAGCGGGCACGGCAGACCATTAAGAAAAAGCTCACCGGCAATATGGACCTTTCCAACCGTGTGCAGAAATTTGTGGATTGCCGGAGCAAAGACGCAAGCCGCCGGGAGCTGTACATCGTGGAGGGCGACTCTGCATTGGGCGCCTGTAAACAGAGCCGGGATTCGGAATTTCAGGGCATTATGCCGGTACGTGGCAAAATTCTGAATTGTCTGAAAAGTGATTACAGCCGCATTTTTGCCAGCGATGTGATTACCGACCTGCTGAAGGTGCTGGGCTGCGGCGTGGAAGTGAAAGATAAGCATATCAAGGACATTTCACCCTTTGATATGGCCAATCTCCGTTGGAATAAAGTCATCATCTGCTCTGATGCAGACGTGGACGGCTACCAGATTCGGACGTTGATTATCACCATGATTTATCGTCTGATTCCCACCTTGATTCAGGAGGGTCTGGTGTACATTGCGGAAACCCCGCTGTATGAAATCAACTGCAAAGGCAAAACATGGTTTGCCTATACCGATGAAGAGAAGAACCAGACGTTGGAAGAACTGAAGGGCAGCAAATGCACCATTCAGCGGTCCAAAGGTCTGGGTGAAAACGATCCGGAAATGATGTGGCTGACCACCATGTGCCCGGAAACACGGCGCTTGATTCGGGTGATGCCGGAGGACGCGGAGCGCACCTCGGAAATGTTTGACCTGCTGTTGGGCGACAATCTGCAGGGACGTAAGGATTACATTGCACAAGAGGGCGGCTACTATTTGGAATTTGCGGATTTGAGCTGAGAAGGAATCGAAGAATATGGCGAAGAAAAAGATAGAACAAGAGAAGAAACGGCCCACCGGCAATCCCAACGTCATGGGGTTGCAGGCGCAGGTGTTGGAACAGCCCATTACCCAGACATTGGAAACCAACTACATGCCCTATGCAATGAGCGTGATTGTCAGCCGCGCCATTCCGGAAATTGACGGATTCAAGCCCAGCCATCGAAAGCTGCTGTACACCATGTACAAGATGAATCTGCTCACCGGACCGAAAACAAAAAGCGCGAACATTGTGGGTCAGACCATGCGTCTGAATCCCCACGGCGACGCGGCAATTTATGAAACCATGGTCCGTCTGTCCAAGGGCAACGGCGCGCTGCTGACGCCCTATGTGGACTCCAAGGGCAACTTCGGTAAGGTGTACTCCCGGGATATGTCCTATGCAGCACCCCGATACACGGAGGCAAAGCTGGCTCCTATCTGCAGCGAAATTTTCAAGGATATTGACAGCAACACCGTGGATTTTGTGGACAACTATGACGGCACCATGAAAGAGCCGGCGTTGCTGCCTACCACATTCCCCAACATTCTGGTGGCCGCCAACATGGGCATTGCCGTGGGCATGGCCAGCCAGATTTGCGGATTCAATCTGAGCGAATGCTGTCAGGCAACCATCGACTATTTGAACGACCCGGACTGCGACATTATGCAGGCCATGCCGGCACCGGATTTTTCCACCGGCGGCGAGATTATTTATGACGCCGGGGCGATGCGGAAAATTTACGAGACCGGACGGGGCAGTTTCCCGGTGCGGGCCCGGTGGCGGCATGACGCCAAGGCGAATATCATCGAGATTTACGAAATTCCCTATACCACCAAATCGGAAATCATCATCGACAAGGTGGCGGAGCTGGTGAAAACCGGCAAGCTGAAGGAAATTTCCGACATGCGGGACGAAACCGACTTGAACGGTCTGAAATTGGCCATTGATTTGAAAAAAGGCGCGGACCCGGAGCTGGTGATGCAAAAGCTGTTCAAAATGACCCCGCTGCAGGATAATTTCCCCTGCAACTTCAACGTCTTGATTCACGGCTACCCCAAAGTTCTGGGCGTGAAAG
>CAJMMY010000233.1 GCA_905214605.1 uncultured bacterium
AGTCGGTAATGCCGATGGTCTCCGCGCCGCGGCTTTTTGCATATTTCATAGCCGCTACGGTCTTACTGGAATACCGGGGGAAGGAAATACCGATAACCACGTCTCCCTCGCCCACGCGGAACAGCTGCTCGTACACTTCGCTGACCGCAGTATCCTGCACCACAGCCACGTTCTCCATAATCAGGCTCATATAGTAGCCGAAGAACGTTGCAAGGCTGGAAGACGAGCGGGTGCCGATGATATACACCTTTTTCGCATTGATGATGGAGCTGACCGCACGGTCAAAATCTCCGCGATTGATGCTCTCCAACGTGGTCTGAATTCGGTCTGCATCGGCGGTCATAACGGAATCCACAATATTTTCTCCGTTGATTTGCTCGCTGGCAACCTCAATGCGCTGCACGGAGGTCAGCTTATTCCGGACCACTTCCTGCAGAACCTTCCGCATTTCCGGATAACCGTCATACCCCAACTCGGCAGCAAAGCGCACCACTGTGGATTCGCTCACGCCCACGGTTTTGCCCAATTTTCCGGCAGTCATAAAGGCTGCCTTATCGTAATTTTCAAGAATATATTTTGCAATCAGGCGCTGTCCTTTGGAAAATCCGGCGGACTCCCGCTCAATGATTGACAGAATATCATTTTCCATTTCTTCTGTTCATCTCCATGTCCACTCCCGGGTTCGGGACAAATTTTGACAGAATTATCATACGAGATTTTTTCAGCTTTTGCAAGTAAAATTGCAATATTCCCTCAAAAAACTTGCATTTTTCTGTATTTCCGCCCGGATTACTCCCGGGTAATGGCCTGAATTTCCTCCGGAGTCAGATAGCGCCAGCTGCCGGAAGGCAATTCGCCCAACTGCAGGCTGCCCTCGGAAACCCGCACCAGACGCTGCACTTTCAAATCGCACTGGTCACACATTTTCCGCACCTGACGGTTCCGACCCTCGCCAATCACCACTTCCAACTGGCCCCGGCCGCCGCCTTGACGAATCAGCTGCACATCAACCGCCTGCACGGTTACGCCGTCAATGTCCAACGGCTCCCGCATCTTCCGCATGGAGGCACGGATATTCTCCCCCACCACATCTACTATGTACGTTTTCAAAACACGGTGAGAGGGGTGCATCAATCGGTTGGCGGTTTCACCGTCATCGGTCATCAGCAGCAGGCCCTCGGAATACATATCCAAACGGCCCACAGGATACAGCCGGCGGCCGGCAACCTGCACCAGCTCCGCCACCGTGGGGCGGCCCTGCTCGTCCACAATATCCAAAATTTCCGCCATAATGGGGCGCTTCCTCTCTTTTGCAAACTACCCCCCAGTATAGCACCGGGAGCGGCAGAGTGTCAATTCCCCAAGGTATTCCCAGTTGACAGGTATGATATAATAAAAGCAGCAAAATCAAGAGAGGTGTTTTCTATGCGCAAAAATGTTGGTGCGAAGGCGTTCAGCTATCCCCAGCCCGTTTTCATCATTGCAACGTACAATGAGGACGGCTCTGCCGATGCCATGAATGCGGCCTGGGGCGGTATCAGCGATACCACTGAACTGTCCGTTTGCCTGAGCGAGGGCCACAAGACGGTCAAGAACCTGCTGCGTACCGGCGCGTTTACCGTCAGCATGGGTGACGCCAAGCATGTAGCCGCCTGCGATTATGTGGGCATTGCATCCGGCAACAACACCAGGGATAAGCTGGCCAAGGCGGGCTTCACCGTCAGCAAGAGCGAGAGCGTGGATGCCCCTGTCATCAACGAGCTGGCCGTCTGCATGGAATGTACGGTCAAGAGCTACGACCCCGAGACAGGCCTCCTGGTGGGCGAGATCGTCAACGTCAGCGTGGACGAATCCGCCATGACGGACGGCAAGGTAGACGTGGCCAAAGTTGCCCCCATCACCTTTGACCCCTTCAACAATGCCTACCACGTTTTGGGCGAGAAGGTCGGCAACGCCTTCTCCGACGGCATGGCCCTGCGGTAAAAACAGCGATAGTACAAGTAAAAGAGGCCTACCCCTTGCAAAGGGCA
>CAJMMY010000234.1 GCA_905214605.1 uncultured bacterium
CCCGTTTCCAAGCCATTCTGCCGCTGTGGGGCAAAATGCTGAACGTGGAAAAAGCCCGGGCGGATAAGGTTTACGGCAACGACAAGCTGCAGCCGGTGATTACCGCGCTGGGCGCCGGTATCGGCGACGAGTTCGATTTGAGCAAGCTGCGGTATCACAAAATCATTATCATGGCCGATGCCGATGTGGACGGCAGCCATATTCGTACCCTGCTGCTGACCTTCTTCTTCCGGTTTATGCGGCCGCTGATTGAAGAGGGCTATGTGTATTCCGCTGTGCCCCCGCTGTATAAGCTGACCCGGGGCAAGCAGACCCGTGTGGCTTACTCCGATGAGGAGCGGGACCGGATTTCTACGGAAATGCGGGCGGATAATCCCAACGCAAAGGTGGACATCAGCCGATTCAAAGGTCTGGGCGAAATGGACCCCCACGAGCTGTGGGAGACGACCATGAACCCGGAAACCCGCACCCTGCGGCGCATTAAGCTGGAGGACGCCATTCGCGCCGATGAAATTTTTACCGTGCTGATGGGCGAAGAAGTGGAGCCGAGACGTCGGTTTATTGAAGAAAACTCCGCGAATGTGGTGAATCTGGACTATTAAACGGAAGAAATTACCCCGAAAATGGGGTTTACGGACTGTTATTGATTTGATTTTACAGAAGGAATAGAGAAGATGGCAAAACACAATAAGGACTACCTGCCGGAGGAAATTATGTTCCCCCAGCAGAAAATTGAAGAATCCGAACTGGTTCATGAAATGAAAACCAGTTACATGGAATATGCGATGTCCGTAATCGTGGGCCGTGCACTTCCGGACGTGCGGGACGGTTTGAAACCCGTTCACCGCCGGATTCTGTACGCCATGTACGAGGACGGTCTGACCCGGGATAAGCCGTTCCGCAAATGCGCCACCGCAGTGGGCGACGTGCTGGGTCGGTATCATCCCCACGGTGACGCTTCCGTTTATGACGCACTGGTGCGACTGGCGCAGGATTTTTCCATGCGTTATCCCCTGATTGACGGTCACGGCAACTTCGGTTCCGTGGACGGCGACCCCCCTGCAGCATATCGTTACACCGAGGCACGTATGGCCAAAATGGCGGACGAAATGCTCCGGGATATTGAAAAAGATACCGTAAACTGGGAGCCGAACTTTGACGAAACCCGGAAAGAACCCCGGGTGCTGCCGGCGCGGTTCCCCAACCTGCTGGTGAACGGCTGGTCCGGTATTGCCGTGGGTATGGCAACCAATATGCCGCCCCACAATCTGAACGAGGTCATTGACGCCTGCATTTGCGAGCTGGAAAATCCTGAGGCAACTGTGGCGGACCTGATGCAGTACATCAAGGGACCGGACTTCCCCACCAAGGGCATTATTATGGGCCGCAGCGGCATTAAGCAGGCTTATGAAACCGGTCGCGGCAAAATTACCGTCCGCGCCCGCACGGAGTTTGAAGAGTACGGTCGGGAACACCGCACCCGGATTATCGTGACGGAGCTGCCTTATCAGGTAAACAAGCGGCAGCTGATTGCAACCATTGCCGATTTGGTAAAGGACAAGCGGGTGGAGGGCATTTCCGATATCCGCGACGAAACCGACCGGAACGGTATGCGCATCGTCATCGAGCTGAAGCGGGACGCCAACGCACAGGTGGTGCTGAACCATCTGCTGTCCATGACCCAGATGCAGACTACCTTCTCCATCATCAATTTGGCATTGGTGAATGACCAGAAGGAAACCAAGATTCTCACACTGAAGGAAATTCTGGACGAGTATCTGGTCTATCAGGAAGAAATCATCGTCCGCCGGACGAAGTATGATCTGAAAAAGGCCCAGGAGCGGGCACATCTGCTGGAAGGTCTGCTGATTGCTCAGGATCATATTGACGAGGTCATCAAGACCATTCGGGAAAGCTATGACAACGCAAAGCAGAATCTGATGGAGAAGTTCCATCTGGACGATGTGCAGGCACAGGCCATTCTGGACATGCGTCTGGCCCGCCTGACCGGTCTGGAGCGGGAGC
>CAJMMY010000235.1 GCA_905214605.1 uncultured bacterium
CACTGCTTAATATTTGCCGTATGCGAATATGGCAGGTAAAAAAGCCGTTTGGAAAAATGTCTGATTATTGTACTCTTATGTAAGAACTTCTGGTCATTATATTTCTGCGGCAGCATTTTCTTTGCCGTGGCCGCAGGGTCTTCCTCTCCGGTCACGGCGCCGTCGGAAAACAGAATCTCAAAATCGCCGGTTCCTCGGAAGCTGGCTTGTCCTTTTTCACCATAGTAATACATGATGTTGCCGCCCTGGTCTTCCACAGTGACGGTTCCCAACACCTGCTCCACCAGTTTCTGTTCCCGGTCCAAATCCCGGCTCATGCCATAGGTCATCAGCGCGGAATTTTCCGGCAGGCCCACCTGCTCCATGGAAATCCCCCGGTTTGCAAACACTGTCTCCAGACTTTCCATTGCCTGACGGGTGTTTTCCCGGCTCTGCTGATGGTCATTCCAAATCAAACCCAGATTTACAAACAGCAAAATCGCAATCAGAATATTTTTGATTTTCGATGATTCCATCTTACCCTAACTTTCTCACTGTTTACTCCACAGCGGAGTGATTCGCCACGCAACGGACAGCGTTTCTCCGTTGTCCTGATACACCCGCACCAATTTCCGTCCGCCATCGGCGCATACCAATGCCGCCGCCTGCGGACCGGACAGAGAAACCTCCGTTTCTCCCGTCAGCTGATATTGCCGCAGCCGCAGCTGCGCCCGGGTGATTTTTCCGGAGGTCACGGTGTATTCCGCGGCATATCCCCGCTCCAGACAAATGGGCATATCGTCCAGATAATACCCAAAGCACACCGTATAGCTTTCCGCAGCGGAATCATAGCTTGCCGCCGTCAGACGAATGACTGCGTCGCCCGTGTTGGTCATCAGCCGCTGGGTGGTTTGGTACAAGGCGTCTACCACATCCGGCAGACTCGCCCCGCCGTTCCACGGTCCCGGGTCGCTTTTACTTCCGCTTTCGCTCCGCTCAAAGTTCACGCTGCCCTTTGCGTCCAGACGCAGGGTGGAATCGCCGTCCAGATACACCTTGCCGCCATCATTTTCCGTATAGCTGGTGGCTGTTACGGAGTTCATGCCAAACACCCGGAGCAGTTCCGTCCGATTCTCCGGCACGGCAGATGCCGCAGCGGAAATGCTGCGAATCTCCTGATTGCCCGGAATGACCAGACACACCGGTTCCAAAGCGCTGTATTGACTGCTTTCAAAGGCAAAAATTGCCTGATTGGAGGTATAAGACTGCATTCTGGTTTCCAGCGCGCTTTTGGCCAAAGCCGTGCTGCAGCAATAAATGGTCTGCCCGTTTCCGGCAGTAAAATACAGCAAAACCCGATTTTCTTCCACCGACAAAAACAGCTGCTGCGCCGTCATCCCGGCAAGGTTTTCCGGCGCGGAGGTGCCCAGCCATGCTGCAACGCACAGCAAATCCTGAGACTGTACAAAGTCGAAAAAGACACCCTCCCCCGACAATGCCGTCTGCCATGATTTTTGGCTCACAACCTCCGGTTTCCCCGCAGAGCCCACCGCCTCGCCCAGATAGGTGGAAAAGCGGTCGTATACCGTTTCGGTTTCGCTGCTGAACATCACGCCGTAACGGGTGCCCCGCTCCGGAGAAACGGAAATCACCAAGGGCTGCGCTGCCTCGGCATAATCCCGGCGGGTCAGCGTACCGATGCTTCCGGAATCCGTTCCGCGGAACATTTGGGTCAATTCCGGCAGCAAATCCCGGCCGCCGATGACTCCGGCTTTTGCCGACAGCAGGATTGCCGACAGCAGCAGCCCCGCAATCAAAACGTTTTTCCCGGTTTCCACCGCCGTTTTCCCATGGCGCTCCAGCCAGAGTTTCCACTTAGCCATGCTCAGGTCCCTCCACCGGCAGGGTCATGGTAATGGCAGTGCCCTTCCCCAGTTCACTTTCCAGAGAAAGCTTTCCGCCGTGCCGCATTACAATTTCATTGGCAATGGACAGACCCAAGCCCGTTCCGCCGGATTCCCGGCTGCGGGCCTTATCCACC
>CAJMMY010000236.1 GCA_905214605.1 uncultured bacterium
TGTGACCACAGACAGCGGAGAAATCGCTTTGCAGTATGATTATCAAATGCCCACGGTTACGGGAATCCCCGGCGCGGAAAAAATCAACGAGGCATGGAAATCGGACCGAGATGTTTTCCTGCATGGTTCGGATTTCAGTGTCGATGCGATGAAAGAAGAGGCAGCGGATTGGTTTGAAACCTACGGGGATATAGCCGCCACCCCCTATGTTTTGTCCACAACCATGTCGGTCGCCCGGGCGGACAGCAAAGTGCTGAGCTTTGTGCCGACTTTCTATACCTATACGGGCGGCGCCCACGGCTATGGGGCGGAATCCGGCCGGACCTTTGACAGCCAAACCGGTCAGACGCTGATGCTGGCAGACATTTGTGTGGACGAAACGGAGTTCCGGCAGTTCGCGGAATCCTATATTCTCACTTTGAGCCAGAGCGGTCAATATCAGTTTGACGATGGGGAGTCCGTGTTTTTTGATGACTATGAATCTTCCATTCCGGACGTTGTGGAAGACGGCTTGTGGTATTTTGATGAAGACGGAATCGTGTTTATTGCCCAACCGTATATGCTGGCGTCTTTCGCGGTAGGCACGTTGACATTTCCCATTCCCTATGAATCATTGGAAGGATATATTCGGGAGGAATACCTGCCGGAGTCGGTGGAAAACAACAGCGGCATTGGCAGCTTGACTATGGAGCTGACCGACGGCGAGCATTTGGTCTATGACGGAGAAAAAACCTCTGATGATGACCAGCACGTGGTATTCACTGCGGAGGGCGATGTGTATCAGCTGTCCGTGACCACGGAGGGCTATTACAGTACATTGGACGAGGTGCCGAATTCCGATTTGTGGTGCAGCCATTTGGCAGACGGAGAACAGTTCGGCATCTGGCAGACTTTCCCCACCCGGGAGCAGTTGGACAGCTCTCAGGAGCTTGGTGTGGCAAGCAGCTATTTGCCCGTAACCTGCCGTGTGGACTATACAACCGCGGACGGAGCTGCCCACGCGGCAAAGATTCTGCTGGATGACAGCGGCGCGCTATATCTGAAACAAATCAAGTAACAAAACAATGGCGGGCAGCCGGAAATCGGGTGCCTGCCATTTTCTATCCTTTTCATTGTATTTCTGCGTAGAATACGTTATAATAAGCCCGTTCAATTTTTGAAGTTAGGAAGTAAGCAGCTTATGAATTTACGAGCGATTCTTGCAATCATTGTCTGCCGCTGCGTGAAATTGGCAGCCAAGATACTGCATCGCGGCGGAACAGATATGCCCGGTCGGTTTGCGTTGAAGGTTGACCCCGGTCTGCCGGAGCGGCTGGCAAAAAATGTGCGGATTATTATGGTTACCGGTACCAACGGAAAAACCACAAGCTCCCGCATTGTGGAGCAGGGGCTGATTGACGCGGGGGTGGATTACTTTGCCAACCGGTCCGGTGCCAACCTGCTGTCCGGCGTGACTACGCTGTTGGTGGAAAATGCCACTCTGACGGGCAAGCCGAAACATTCCTGCGCTGTCATTGAATGTGACGAGGCGGCATTTCGGAAAACCGCGCCGCTGGTGCAGCCGGAAGTCATTCTGGTGACCAATTTGTTCCGGGACCAGTTGGACCGCTACGGCGAGATTACCCATACCCTGAGCAATATCCGGGAAGGTATTCTGGGGGTTCCCACGGCAACGGTGTGTCTGAATGCGGATTGTTCTCTGACTGCCTCTCTGGCCGGAGATATTCCCAACGTCTGCGTGTTTTACGGCTTGGGCGAGGCATTGGGCGGCGGCGAGGCGCCTACGGTTTCCGATGCCAGCCATTGTATTCGCTGCAAAACCGAATACGTATACAAATATCGTACTTACGGCCATCTGGGATATTATGAGTGCCCGAAATGCGGCTACCATCGGCCGGAAACCGATGTGACCGTAACCCGGTTGCTGGGCAAAGATGCAGACAGCTCCACGGTGGAAATCGCTACGGAGTCACTGACCCGGACGGTGCGGGTGAACCTGCCGGCGCTGTATAACATT
>CAJMMY010000237.1 GCA_905214605.1 uncultured bacterium
GAAATTGTGCTGTCCGCGTATTCCTGCACCGTAAAGATGAGATTCCATTCAACATCGCAGGTCATTGGTTCAAAATGCAGGGCTGAGCAGGCAGTATGCACCTGCTCTGTGGATTGATTTAACACAAACGCGGTGGGCGCATCTGCCCCGCCGATGATACCGACGCAGTTTTCTGCATCGGGTGCAAATCTGTCTTTCGGTGCGAACAGTCTCAGCGGTTTGTCTCCCCCATCGCTGTCCATCAGAAAAACTTGCTCCGTCGGTTCCGGAGAAAGCGTATAGGTCATAGCCGTATAATGGGTGGGATACAGCCAATCCTTCGAGGCAAATGCCCCTTCCGGAACGGTTTGCCGTTCCAAACTCTGCACCGTCAACGTATACGGCTCTCCGGAAACCGGGTGGGTGCCGTGAAACACTTCGCCGGGGGCATGGGCTGTAAATTGCATTCCTGGGACCGTTTGGGGACTCTGCACCATGGTCACGGAAAGGGTTTTCACCGTTGGGCGGCGCTTGGTTGCCCAAGGAAATGCATACCGGAAAATCATCCACCCGTATGCCGGGTCCAAGGCATAATGTTCCATCACCCATTGTGTTTCCCGGTCCCAGTATGCAGCGGGCAAGCATGGATTGAACGCGATTTCGCAGCCTTGGGCGGTGTGCAGTACTTTCCCGTTGCACAGCAATTGCGGGTCGAAATCCAGCAAAAGGGGATTCTCCCGCTCTATTTGCATTTCCTGTATCCGGGTCAAATTCTCCCCGCTGTCATGCTCCGGGTTCAGATTCCACTGTTTCATAAACTGCCGAATTGCCCCGGCATCTGTCCGCACGCAGAAATCCACTACCAAACCTTTGCTGCAGGCATAAGCCGCGGGAATCTGCCACACATGCCCCGCCCATTCAAATTGCTTATCTACTTGGATTTCTGTTCCTGCACGACCGTTTCCCGAATGTATCCAAAAGTCTCCCTCAAAGTAGACTTTCAACTCCGGCGGGGCTTGCTCGGTTTCCGGGTTCAAGTCCATATCGTAGAATTCTTCCGTATACTTGATTTTGCTATAATCAAAAGATGTTTGCAGTTCTTTGATATAGTGCCACGGCCGCTCCATAGGGCGCAGTTTCAGTTTCTCCCCAAGGTCCGACAACACACGATGCTGTTCTTCCGTCGGGGGATTGCCCCGGAGAAATTCTTCAAATTGTGTCTCATCCCATTGCCACGCCTGCTCCGGTCCCGCCGCATCGCCGCAGGCAAGAATCAGCCGCAGGAACTCCTCGAAATTGTACGCAATCGGGTGAACAAAGTCCGGCGCGGAATTCATAGGGCTCACCGCAAACACCATATTGCCAAAGCCACGAATGAAACAGAAGTGGATACCGTCCACCCCTGCCCAACCGAATACCGATGCACCCTTCGGCGTACAGAAATACAGACTCTGTTCCTCCCGACGCTCTATTCCCACAGCCGACAAGTCCAACCCGCTGCGCAAAAATTTTTGAAACATTTGATCCATTGTTCCCATCCGCCTTCCGTTGTTTGCCCCGTTTGCGCAGAAAAAGGCCCTTATCTCCCGCGCATTTGCCTTGAGATACGGACCTTCTGCTGTTCATTTTTCACTCCTCGGCGGGCAGCTTTACAATCTGCACCGCTTTCGGCTGTTTCACCCGGGCAATCAGCTCCGGAATAGCGCCGCCCACAGTCAGCACCAGATGTTCATCTGTCTTTTCCAGGGTCACCCGAGGAATCGTTGACAGAATCAGGCCGACTCCCAGGAATATCGTGCTCAGTTTTTTCATAATCTTCCTCCGTGCCCGTTCCGGGCTGCATGATTCTGTTCATTATATACTATATGCGCAGTAAAAAGTCAACAAACTGTCCGTTTTTTTCGGTCCAAATGAAAAATTTGCAAAATTTCTTTCAAAAAAGATACCAAATTCACTGTTTTTGTGCTATTCTTTTTTTATCAAATATGTTATATTATCGGGTGAAATACAAGAACGACTTAC
>CAJMMY010000238.1 GCA_905214605.1 uncultured bacterium
CTCAAGGGCATGAATCGGCAGGAGACGTTGGAGCTGACCATGGCCATGGAGCACTCCGGCGATACGTTGGATTTGAGCGGCATTTCCGGTGTGAAGGCCGATAAGCACTCCACCGGCGGCGTGGGTGACAAAACCAGTTTGGTTCTGGTGCCTATGGTGGCAAGCCTTGGGGTGAAAATGGCCAAGATGTCCGGCCGGGGCTTGGGTCATACCGGCGGCACCTTGGATAAGCTGGAAAGCTTTCCCGGCTTGACGGTGAATATCACCCATGAGCAGTTCATGGAGCAGGTGGAAAAGGTGGGTATGGTCATTGCCGGACAGACGGCGGATTTGGACCCGGCGGATAAGAAAATGTATGCCCTCCGGGACGTCACCGGAACGGTGAATGCCATTCCGCTGATTGTCAGCAGCATTATGTCCAAGAAACTGGCTGCCGGTGCGGATGTCATCGTTCTGGACGTGAAAACCGGCAAGGGCTCCTTTATGAAAACCACGGAAGATGCCCGGGAACTGGCATCGGAAATGGTGGAAGTGGGCAAATTGGCGGGAAGAAAGACCGTTGCAGTGGTTACGGATATGAACCAGCCTTTGGGCAATGCCGTGGGCAACTCTCTGGAGGTGCAGGAGGCAATTGCAACCCTGAAGGGCGAGTACACCGGGGATCTGCTGGAGCTGTGCCTGACTTTGGGCACCTGCATTCTGACTGCCGGCGGTCTGGCGGAAAGCGACGGGGCTGCCCGGGAGATGCTGTTGGGTACCATTCGCAGCGGCGCGGCGCTGAATAAGCTGAAGGAATTCGTGGCAGCGCAGGGGGGCGACCCTCGGTCTGTGGATGATATTTCCCTGCTGCCTCATGCTCCGGTGCAGATGGAAGTGCCTGCAAGCCGCTCCGGCTACGTCAGCGATTTGGACGCACTGGAAATCGGCATGACCTCTTTGAAACTGGGCGGCGGCCGAATCACCAAGGAAAGCGTTGTGGACTTGTCCGTGGGCGTTGTGCTCCATAAGAAAGTAGGCGACCGCGTGGAGCAGGGAGAATCTCTGGCTACCATTCATGCAGCCGATGAGACCTCTGCCAAAGCCGCTGTGGAGCAGTATGCCCGCTGCGTGACCATTTCCGCTGAGGAACCGGAGAAGGTACCGTTTATTAAGGGAATCGTGCGCTGAAATGCGTCTGGATCGCTTTTTGCGGGAGCGGGGAATCCCACGCCGGGAGAGCCGAGAACTGCTGATTGCGGGGAGAATCACGGTGAATGATGCCCCTGCGCAGGCATTGGGGCAGGATTGCGGACTCGAAGACCGGATTTTCATTGACGGCGCCGCCGTGGGCCCGGTGCAGCTGCGGTATGTGATGCTGAACAAGCCGGCGGGGTATGTTACGGCGGTGTCCGACCCGGAGCCCTGCGTGATGGACCTGCTGCCGGAGCAATTCTGGACGTGGGGGTTGTTCCCGGTGGGGCGGTTGGATAAAGCCTCGGAGGGGTTATTGCTCCTGACCAATGACGGCGGGCTCTGTCAGCGGATTTTGTCCCCGGCGGAGCATTTGCCGAAACGATATTTCATTGCCGTGGACCGGCCCTTTCCGCCGGAAACGGAGCAGCAATTCCGCGGCGGGATTTGCTTGTCCAATGGAGAGCAGTGCCGCCCGGCTGACATTCAGGTTGCCCCGGACCGGAGAAGTGCTTGGGTGGTGGTAACCGAGGGAAAAACCCATCAGGTGCGGCGCATGGCGTTTGCCTGCGGACCGCGGGTGGGTGTGCTCCGCCGAGAGTCCATCGGTGCATTGGAATTGGACCCGCTGCTGCCGCCCGGCACCTGCCGGGAATTGACGCCGGAGGAAGTGGACCTGCTCCGGTAAAGGCGCATATGTTAAGACGGTATGCTTGATGTCAAGAAAAGATAAATAAGTGCCGGAAAGCGGCGGATTTCCGGGCTTTTTCGGAAGTTTGGATTTGAAGCCAGACTTCTGAAAAAGCTCGGTTTTCTTATATGGAAACAT
>CAJMMY010000239.1 GCA_905214605.1 uncultured bacterium
GCAGCGGCTGTGCATCTGTGGGAAATCCCGGATAGGGTTGGGTTTCTATGATGCCCGGACTGTGCAAGCGGCCTGTTGACCGTAGACGCAGCCAATCCCCGCCGCTTTCCACGGTGCAGCCCATCTTTTCCAGCGCATCGGTTATGGTCTGCAAATGCTCCGGGACCACCGGAGTGACCGTAACGTCTCCTCCGCACCCCGCCCCGGCGCACAGCACCGTTGCCGCCGCAATGCGGTCGGGCATAATCCGATACCGAACACGTTCCGGCACAGGCTCCATACCGTCTATGTAAATCATATCCGTTCCTGCCCCGAAAATGCGTACGCCCATGGCGCGCAGGAAATTTTGCAGGTCCACAATCTCCGGTTCCCGGGCTGCACCGATGAGTTTCACCGGCTCTTCCGCGGCGCAAGCTGCCAGCATGGCATTTTCCGTAGCGCCCACACTGGGTATGGGAAAGTGAATTTCCCCGCCCCGGAGCCGCTCTGCCCGGCAATGAATGGCATCGTCCGTCACGGTCATTCGGCCGCCCAAGGTTTCCAATGCCGCTAAATGCAAATTCACAGGCCGGGGACCCAGCATACAGCCGCCGGGCATAGAGACCTCACTCTCCCCGAATCGGGCCAGCAAGCTGCCCAGAAACAGCACCGAGGACCGCATTTGCGTCATCAATCCGTCGGGTGCCCGGGTCAATGCGGCGGTACGGGAATCCACCGTAACCCGGTGGTCGTTCCACGTTACCCGGCACCCCAGATGCTCCAGAATTTTCAACGTGTTTTCCACGTCCCGCAGGCGGGGAACACCCTCCAATTCGGCAACACACCCCCGCACCATTGTTGCGGTAAGAATGGGCAGCACCGCATTTTTTGCGCCCTGTATGTATGCAGTTCCCTGCAGCGGTTTTCCTCCGTGTATGGTCCAAATCCCCATTTTCACGCCCCCACATAGCAAACTCATGTCATACTATGCGGCTGCGGGAAAAATGTCTCTGCGGGAACCGCCGGGGATTCAGCTCTGCTGATTTTTGGCTGCCAGACCCAACACCACGTCGGTAATCCGCTCCGTTGCGTCGGGAACGGCATAGCCGCGCATGGCCTGCTCCATTTTCTCCAAACGAGCCGTATCGTGAATCAGTTCCATAACGGTTTTTACCAGGGTTTCGGAAGTCAATCCCGGCTCCGGCAAAACAATGGCGCCGCCTGCTTTTTCCAGTACCCGGGCGTTTTTTTCCTGATGGTTGTTCGTCACGTTGGGACTGGGAACCAGTACCGCCGGTTTTCCCATCATTGCCAGCTCCGACAAGGTGGACGCTCCGGCGCGGCACAGTACCAAATCCGCCGCCGCCATCACCCGGGACATATCGTAAATATACGGCCGAACGTCATACCCCTCTTGGGTAAACCCGCCGGGGCATTCCGCTTTCAGCCGGGTAATCATCCCCTCATATCCTGCCGTGCCGGCGGAATGAATCAGACAGAAATCGCTGTCTTTCCGGGTATCCGTAATGAAATCCGCCATCAATTCGTTCATACGCATGGCGCCCAAAGAGCCCCATACGGAAACAATCAAGGGTTTCTCCTGCGGAATCCCCAACTCCGCCTTTGCGGCGGCTTTGGTATAGGTTCGGAAATCCCCCCGCACCGGTGTTCCGGTTACGGTGACCTTTTCCGGGTGCTTATAGCCGTTTTTGCTTTCCTCAAAGCCGACCATCATGCCGTCCACATGGTCTGCCAGCATTTTTGTGGTCAAGCCCGGTACGGCATTGGACTCGTGGAGTACCGTGGGAATGCCCAACTTCTGCGCAGCCCGGAGCACCGGGAAACACACATATCCGCCGGTTCCCACCACCACGTCCGGTTGGAATTCCTTGATAATTTTCTTGGATTCTCCCAAGGACACCACCACGTTTTTTGCCGTGATGAGATTGTGCTTAATGCCTTCCAAATTCAGCTTGCGCTGAAGATTGGTAATGTCAATCAGCCGAATTTCGTATCCC
>CAJMMY010000240.1 GCA_905214605.1 uncultured bacterium
AGGGCATTACCGTGGTGCATATTACTCATCACATGGAAGAATGCATCGGCGCAGACCGGTTGATTGTGATGTCTGAGGGCCGCGTGGTGGCCGACGGCAGCCCCGTAGAGGTGTTTTCTCAGGTGGAATTGCTGGAGTCCGAGGGCTTGGATGTTCCCGCTACCACCCGGCTGATTTATGAGCTGAATCAGGCGGGAATGCACCTGCCCATGAGCGCACTGACGGTGCAGGATTGCGCGGCTGCCATTGCCGACGCATTGAAGAAACAGTAAGGAATCGTTGGAATCATGACACCTATCATTCAAACCAAGGACCTGACCCATCTGTATAGTGTGGGAACCCCTTTTCAAAGCACAGCCATTGAACATATTGATTTGGAGATTCCCAAGGGCCAGTTTGTGGGCGTAATCGGCCACACGGGCTCGGGAAAATCCACCTTGATTCAGCACTTGAACGGTCTGCTGTCTCCTACGGCGGGCACGGTGCTGTACGAGGGTAAGGATATTTTTGCCTCCAAGGCAGCCACCCGGAATGTGAAGTTTCAAGTGGGTCTGGTGTTTCAGTATCCGGAATATCAGCTGTTTGAGGAAACGGTTTATGCCGATATTGCATTCGGTCCGAAAAACCAGAAACTGTCCAAAGAAGAAGTGGACGCGCGGGTGCGTCAAGCCGCCCAATTTGTGGGCGTGCGGGAGGATTGGTTCGAGAAATCTCCTCTGGACCTCTCCGGCGGCGAAAAACGCCGGGTGGCCATTGCCGGCGTCATTGCCATGCGGCCGGGCGTTCTGGTATTGGACGAGCCCACCGCCGGATTGGACCCGGCAGCCCGGGAAAGTCTGTTCCGGAACATTCAGGATTATCGTTTGGCCACCGGGTCTACCATTGTCCTGGTGACCCACAGCATGGACGATGTGGCGAAAATTGCCGACCGTCTGGTGGTCATGAACCACGGCCATGTGGTGATGGACGGCACCCCGGCGGAGGTATTCTCCCGGGCGGAGGAATTGACGGCAATCGGTCTGAGCGTTCCCATGCCCACGAAAATCGCCATGGAGCTGAATCGACTGGGCGTTCCCATTACGGATGCCATTTACACCACGTCTTACCTGCGGAAAGCAATTTTGAAACTGGAACGGGGGGAGGACAGGGTATGCTGAAAGACGTTACATTGGGCCAGTATTTCCCCGGCGACTCCGTATTCCATAAAATGGATCCCCGCACCAAGCTGATTCTGGTGCTGCTGTATATCGTTGCCGTGTTTCAGGCCACCGGCCCCATTTCCTACGGGGTGATCATTCTGATTACGCTGGCTGTGATTCGTGTGTCAAAAGTGCCGTTCAAAGCGCTGTATAAGGGTCTGAAACCCATTTTTATTATCATTGTTCTGACAGCCATTCTGAATCTGTTTTATACCGACGGCACAACTTTGGTATCGTTCTGGAAGCTGCGCATCACATACGAGGGATTGGCCAGAGCCATTTTTATGATTTTCCGGATTGTGCTGCTGATCAGCGGAACCTTTCTGCTGACCTATACCACCCCGCCGGTGGCTTTGACGGACGGCTTGGAGATTCTCTTCAACCCGCTGAAAAAGCTGAAGGTGCCGGTGCATGAAGTGGCAATGATGATGAGCATGGCGCTGCGGTTTATTCCCACGCTGATTGAGGAAACGGATAAAATCATTTCCGCCCAAAAAGCCAGAGGCGCGGATTTTGAATCCGGAAACCTGCTTGCGCGGGCAAAGGCCATGATCCCCATTCTGGTGCCGCTTTTCATCAGCGCCTTCCGGCGCGCCGACGAGCTGGCGACGGCGATGGAATGCCGCTGCTATCACGGCGGCGAGGGCCGGACGCGCCTCAAGCAGCTCCGCTATATGAGGCTGGACGCGGCGGCCTATGCGCTGGGTACGGCGCTGCTGGCGGCAGTGATCGTCCTGCGGTGCTTCGGCCTGTAAGCCAGGGGAGCGCTTCCGCGCAAAGCGGCAAATCACGCGGCA
>CAJMMY010000241.1 GCA_905214605.1 uncultured bacterium
AGAGTGGGGCATGCCTGCCATTGCGGTGACGGACCACGGTGTGGTGCAGGCATTCCCGGATATGTGGCATGCGGGCAAGGACTACGGCGTAAAAATTATTTATGGCGTAGAGGGCTACTATGTAGATGACATGAACATCAAACAGCCGGTGAAAGGGGATTGCAATCTGCCCTTGACCTCGGAGTTTGTGGCATTCGACATTGAAACCACCGGTTTGAGCCCCATTCATGACCGCATGACCGAAATCGGCGCTATTTTGTTCCAAGGCGGGGAAATCAAACAGAATTTCCAATGCTTTGTGAATCCGCACATGCCCATTCCGGCGGAAATCAAGCGCTTGACCGGTATCACCGATGAAGACGTCAAGGACGCACCGGACGAGGACGAGGCTATGCGCCGGTTTCTGGAATTCGTGGACGGTCGACCGATTATTGCCCACAATGCGGATTTTGACAGCAGCTTTATGCGTGAGGCCTGCAAACGGTCCGGCATTCCCTTCCGTCCGGTGGTTATGGACACATTGGTGCTTTCCCAGTGCTTGCTGCCGGAGCTGAAACGGTTCAAGCTGGACGTGGTTTCTCATAAGCTGAAGCTGCCGGATTTCAATCATCACCGGGCGTATGACGATGCTGCGGTGGTGGCGCGGATTATGGATAAATTTATCCCCATGCTTGCCGAGCGCGGCGCGAGAACCGTGAATGACATCAATGCTGCGGTGTCGGATTTGCACCGTCTGGATATCGGGAAAACCCGGCACATCTGTCTGTTGGCAAAAAATAAGGCGGGTCTGAAAAATCTGTATAAGATTATTTCCTCGTCCATGATTGACCATTACAATAAGAGCCGAAAGCACCCCACCATGCCCCGCAGTTTGATTCAGCAGTACCGGGAGAACATTTTCGTGGGCTCCGCCTGCGAGGCAGGTGAGTTGTATGACGCGGTTTTGCGGGGAAAAACGGACAAGGAATTGGAAGAGATTGCGGATTTCTACGATTATCTGGAAATCATGCCGCTGTTTAACAACCGATTCCTCATTGAAAACGGAACGGTCCACAGCGAAGAGGAATTGAAGGAATTCAACCGGAAAATTATTTCCATCGGCAAAAAACTGGGTAAACCGGTGGTTGCCACCTGCGATGTTCATTTCCTGGACCCGGAAGACGAAGTGTACCGGAAAATTCTCCTTTCTTCCAAGAAGTTCTCCGATGCGGATAAAGACCTGCCCATTTATTTCCGCACCACCGACGAGGTGATGAAGGAATTTTCCTATCTGGGCGAGGATTTGTGCAGGGAAGTGGTCATTACCAATCCCCAGTGGATTGCCGACCAGGTGGAAGAGTTTGAATTACTGCCCAAGGACCTGTTTGCACCAAAGATTGAAAACTCCAAGGAAGAGCTGGAACGTCTGGTCATGGAGAAAATGCACCGTATTTACGGTGACAATCCCAGTTCCATTGTGACGGACCGGGTAAACACGGAGCTGAAAACCATTCTGGACCATGAGTATGACGTGATTTATATGAGCGCCCAGAAACTGGTGCAGAACTCTTTGGAGCATGGCTATCTGGTGGGCAGCCGAGGCAGTGTCGGTTCTTCGATTGTGGCATATATGTCCGGTATTACGGAGGTAAACTCCCTGCCGCCCCATTACATTTGCCCCAACTGTAAAAACGCGGAGTTCATTACCGATGGCTCTTACGGCTGCGGCGCGGATATGCCGGATAAAGATTGCCCCGTTTGCGGAACAAAGTACCGAAAAGACGGCTTTGATATTCCCTTTGAAACGTTCCTGGGATTCCCCGGCAACGAAAAAACGCCGGATATTGACTTGAACTTCTCCGGTGAATATCAGGCAAACGCCCATAACTATACCCGTGAGCTGTTTGGTGCAGACCATGTGTTCAAAGCCGGTACGATCGGTACGCTGGCAGATAAAACCGCATACGGCATGGCGAAAAAGTAT
>CAJMMY010000242.1 GCA_905214605.1 uncultured bacterium
TCGGCTTTGTTACATCCAAAGTGATATCCCGCATATTCCGGCGATGAGATTCGCCCTGCCATCCGGGCAGACCGTTACCATGGGAAAAATCCGGATTTTTCGGGTTTTCCAGTTGGATTACATCCGCGCCCATATCTGCCAGAATTTCTCCGGCGAAAGGACCGGCCACGGAAATGGCACTGACCACCACTCGAACATCTTGAAGCAGTCCTTGCTGAGGAACTTCGGTTCGTTTCATACTATGTCCTCCTTTTTCGTTATGAAATTTTTGCTGCAGACTTGCTGCATACTGATGTTTTTATTATACCATCTGCGATGATTCTGTCAATTATTTAACGTCTTGTGATTGTGGATGTTTTATAAAAATCTTATTTTATGTCCTTTGAAATCATAGAAACTATCCAAAATGCAAATTGGTATTTGACAAACCTGCAAAACAGCGCTACAATGGGCAAAAATCAGGTAGGAGAGGAGAACACACCGTGAAAAAGTTTGCGACCATGATGATGGATATGATGATGTACATGTGCAGCATGTGCATGCGTCGTCGCGCTTATTTTCCGATGTGCTTTCAATGAACTGAAATCCTGAGCCGGTCGGCAGACCGGAGCTATAAGGGAATCAAGGGAAGCCTCGGAGGCTTCCCTTTTTTGCTGTCTGTCAAATTTTCCAAAAGGAAGGAAGAACCGGAAATGGATTTAAAAGACCTGCTGCAGAGCACCAGATTCCGGAATGACCGAATGTGACGGTACCGGACATTCCGAATTTCAAAAAATACTCAATTCTGTAAAAATGATTCAAAATAAAAGGAGAAATTGAAATGAAACGTTCTATCAAAAAAACTGTTGCTCTGGCTGTTGCTGCTACCAGCCTTCTGACTCTGGCCGCTTGCGGCAGCAAAAATGAGGAGCAGGGTGCTGCAGATGATACTGCTAAGACCTATGAAATCGCCGTCCCCAACGATACCACCAACGAGGCTCGCGCACTGCTGCTGCTCCAGGATCAGGGCCTGATTACTCTGGATCCCAACGCAGGCATTACCGCTACTGTGAAAGATATTACCGACAATCCCTACAATCTGACCTTCAAAGAGGTTGAGGCAGCACAGATTCCCAACGTGCTGCGCGATGTGGACTTCGGCATCATCAACTCCAACTACGCAATTCAGGCAGGTCTGAATCCTGTGGAAGATTCCGTGGCCATTGAAGGTTCTTCCTCTGCTTATGCAAACGTGCTGTGCGTGAAGGAAGGCAATGAGGACAGCGACCTGACCAAGGCTCTGGTGGCTGCTGTGGAAAGCCAGCAGGTGGCAGACTACATTACCGCCAACTATGAGGGCGCTGTGGTGAGCACCGTGGAGAACCCCACCGACGGTTATGACGCATCTGTGGATTACGCAGCTCTGGCAGGCACGACCGTGACCGTAGCAGCATCTCCCACACCTCATGCTGAGATTCTGGCCATTGCAAAGGACATTCTGGCCGAAAAAGACATCACTCTGGAAATCAAAGAGTTCACCGATTACGTGCAGCCCAACAACGTGGTGGAAAGCGGCGATGTATACGCCAACTTCTTCCAGCATGTTCCCTATCTGGACGACTTCAATGCACAGAACGGCACCCACATTGTGGCTGTCTCCAGTGTGCATGTGGAGCCCATGGGTATTTACGGCGGCAAACAGACCTCTCTGGACGTAATCACCGCTGAGAAGTAATTCATTCCGCAAAAACGCCGGGGGCAAAAGCAACCGGCGTTTTTGCCTGTAATAAAGGAGTCTACCCATGATTGAAATTAAACATCTGAGCAAGACCTTTGCCACATCTGCCGGCGAAGTTGAGGCTCTGAAAGACATTTCCCTGACCATTGAGGACGGGGACGTCTACGGCATCATCGGCATGAGCGGTGCCGGCAAATCCACGCTCGTGCGCTGTATCAATATGCTCGAGCGCCCGACGGAGG
>CAJMMY010000243.1 GCA_905214605.1 uncultured bacterium
GAACAGAAGCACAGCAGCTCATGGAAAACGAGCGGCTGTGCTTTTCTGTTCTGTCGGATTACGCCCGTGTGCTGTGGGATTGGAAGGTGCGGTATGCGCCGCAATCTCCTGACGCGCCTGTTCATGCACAGTTTGCGGAAGCCTGTCACAACCTCGACCAGACAGAATACTACTTGGATATTCTGTGCGCTGGGGATTCCCACGAACGCGCCGAGGTGGTCAATTATCTGCTTGCAGACGGTCGGTTGGACAAGCTCAAGGAAATCATCAATGGGAGGGATGCGGCGTGAACAAGAAGTATGCCGGGCTGGATTTTCCAGCGTGGTTCGACGGCAAAGACGTCAATGAGGCGGCTTTTTGCCGGGAATTTCTATCAAAGAACAAGCTCATCTATGCGGACAACGCATTTTTTACACCAGACGGACGGCTGACAGACCCGCTGCTGCTGAAAGAGAAAATCTATGCCGAACTGGAGTGCTGTGCCGCAAAGAACATTCCGCGCACCATTTCCAATATCGTGGAGATCATGAAGCTGGCAGCTCACACGGAGAGCTTTCCACCAAAGCCGGATGAAATTCATGTGCAGAACGGGACGCTCCGCACTGACGGCAGCTTTCTTGCGGGGCGGCCTGAGATCGTGCGCAGCCGGTTTCCCCTCGACTACAATCCGCAGGCGGAGGAGCCGGTTGTCTGGCTGCGGTTTCTTTCCGATCTGCTCTACCCGGAGGACATCCCAACCTTTCAGGAGTATATCGGCTATTGCCTCATTCCCAGCACAAAGGGGCAGCGCATGATGATCCTCAAGGGCGAGGGCGGCGAGGGAAAATCGCAGATCGGTCCCGTGCTGGCGCGGCTGTTTGGCTGCAATATGAAGGACGGCAGCATCGCCAAAATTTCCGACAACCGGTTTGCCCGCGCCGATCTGGAACACATTCATCTTCTTGTGGATGACGATATGAAAATGGAGGCGCTGAAGCAGACCAACTATGTCAAATCCATTGTTACTGCACAGGGCAAGATGGATTTGGAACGCAAAAGTGTCCAGAGCTATCAGGGGTGGATGTATGCCCGGCTGCTGGCATTTTCCAATGGCGATCTGCAATCCCTCTACGACCGCAGCAACGGCTTTTACCGCCGTCAACTGATCCTGACCACAAAAGAGAAGCCTGCTGATCGTGTGGACGATCCTGACATTGCCGAGAAGATGAAGCGAGAGGTCGAGGGCATTTTTCTCTGGGCGTTTGAGGGTTTGCAGCGGCTTGCGGCAAACAGCTTCCGATTTACGGAAAGCCCCCGGACGCTGAACAATCGGGAGTACGTCAAGCGTGACGCCAACAATGCCATCGACTTTATGGAGTCCACTGGCTATATCCGGCTGAAGGCGGATATGTCTGTCACCTCCAAGGAACTGTATGCCATTTATGGAATCTGGTGCGATGAGAATGGGCTGACACCCATCCGGCAGCGCTCGTTCAGCGATTTTCTGATGCGGAATCTGAAAACGTACAATCTGGAGCATACGAATACCGTCACGAACGCCACCGGGCGCAGAGTGTGGGGGTATCTCGGCATTGAGCCGCTGATCAGTCCCCATATATCTGAGAATTGGGGCAAATCGCTATGTACGTATGTACTGGAAAGCTGACGCGCACCCGATCGTGAACAAATCCGTCCATGCCGTGAAATGCTGCCTGCCCTGCACCGCCGGTACGTATGTACACAGCAAAATACCGTAATTCTGCTATGTACAGAGTGCCGGTGGGATGCCAAAAACGGCATATTACAATCAATCCTTGTGAAATCCATGAAAATTTTCACCGTAAGCCGAATGCAATGCACCGCCCGGTGATTCACCAAAGTGTGAAGCCGCCGCACCGGAATGTGACCTATCCTAC
>CAJMMY010000244.1 GCA_905214605.1 uncultured bacterium
CGCCGCACAAAGCAATCCAGAACACCGGCGCATGCCAATCCCGAATACTTCCGCCAATCAGCGGGAAGGTAATCATGTGGGGCAGCATTCCCATCATACTGCCCGCTATATAAGCGCCGTAAGGCATACCGATGGCGCCCATGTAAACGCTCACAATATCACTGGGCAAATGGCCCACAATACGCACCAGAAATCCGAACAGAAAATCATTGTCCGACCGCAATTTCTGAATGGCTGCCGCTTTCGGATACTTCGCCACAATGTACTGTGCCGTCCCGCTGCCGGTTTTCCGTCCAATCCAATACGGAATGGACACCATGGCGAAACTGCCCAGAATATTCACCAGAATTGCCAGGGGCGCCGGAAACAGCAAACCGGTTACCGTATACAGCAAGCCGGAATAAATCACAATGCTGACGCCTTTCAGCGCAAACACCCCCACCATACCCACGGCAGCCAAAAACAAATTCTTCGGCTGATATGCCATGAGGGTTTCCACCGTAATACGGTCGCGGAAATGAAAGACCACGCCGATGAACGTCAGCCAAATCAGCACCAGCACAACTTTTACACCGGTTTCTATCTTTTTGTGGGAATCCTGCATAGGAACACCTCCTCCGCCAACGCGGTCTGCTGAGATTCATTCTGCCCGGCAGCGCCGGCAAAATTCCGAACCGCAGCACACGCGTTCCTATCATTTTATTATAGCAGCTAAAATTCCGGATAGAATGGACAAAACTACGGCACTGTCCAAAATTCCGACAGAGCGCCGGAATTGTACAAATTCTTTTCCCGCGCCATAAAAAATCATCTCCCGTACACCTGCAGCATACGGGAGATGATTGATTTTATGAAAAGGGATCAGCCGTCAAAAGTCAGACCGCCGTCCACATCGCTGATTTCGCCGTTGACAAAGGATGCCAAATCACTCAGATAGAATACCACCGGCCATGCAGCCTCTTGCGCCGATGCCGGGCGAGCCATGGAAACCATGCCCTTCAGACGATTGTAGTTTGCCTCGTCCACCAAATCGTTGATCATACGGCTGTCGGTCCAACCGGGGCAAACCGTATTGCAGCAAACATTGAACGGTCCGCCTTCTTTTGCCACAACCTTGGTCAGACCGTTTACACCGGCTTTACTGGTGGCATAAGCGCCCCGGCCCATCAGACCGCCGCCGACCTTGCCCGCCACGGAGGACACGTTTACGATACGGCCGTAGCGGTTGGCTTTCATGTGGGTAAATACAGATTGAATGGCAGCAAACACACCGGTCAGATTGATGCTGATAATCTTGTTCCACTCCTCTTGAGAAATTTCCTCAAACAGCTTGGTGCTCAGCACACCCACGCAGTTTACCAAACCGTGGAGCTGACCGAATTCCGCAATGATTTCGGCAAAATTCTTGCGAATGGCATCGGTTGATGACAAATCCACTACCCGATAGCAATACAGGTCCGCAGGCAGCTGTTTGCTCATCTCTTCCAACGTGGCCCGGTCAATGTCGATGGCGCAGACCCGTCCGCCGCAAGCCACAACCGTTTCCACGATGGCGCGTCCGATGCTGCCTGCACCGCCGGTGACAATATAGTTTTTTCCGGTGAAGTCAATGGTTACCATGTTCTGATTTCCTTTCTTTCGTTCTCCGTCTCCGGGGAAATCTATGTTGATGGGGATATACAAAAATCCCAGACGCTTGTATCAAACGTCTGGGATGATGTAAACTCAGTTCAGAGCCTTCTTTGCAGTCTCACACAGAGCGGTGAAGACTTCGGGATCGTGGATAGCGGTCTCGGACAGCATCTTACGGTTCATGTCGATGCCAGCCAGTTTCAGACCGTGCATGAAGGTGGAGTAGTTCATGCCGTTTGCCTTAGCACCAGCGCTGATACGGG
>CAJMMY010000245.1 GCA_905214605.1 uncultured bacterium
TGAAATCACCCACCAGAATTGGGTCACTCTTCTCCCACACGTTCAGTTTCAAATTTTCTGTCTTGTTCATTGCAATTCCTCCTGTTGCATTCTTTAGTGCGGGGGTTATTTATTTTAATGTATCCCCCTCAACCATACCTGCATTCGGCGGAATTTTTGTATTTTTCGATGCGAAGAAAAGTTGGGAAAATTTTTGACATAAAAAGAAAGCCGGCGACGGAACCTTGCTGCAGTTCTGTCGCCGGTTTTCAGTTAGGAGAAAGAGAGGAATAAAAGGTTTGGAGTTCTTTTACGAGTATCAATATACCCGATTTGCAAGGGCAATTGGTGAAGATTTCGTGATGAGACTATGAACATTCGGAAAACTTCTGCCGGGGTTATTCCTCTGCGGGGGTGAGGTACAGGTCCAAGTCCACTTCGCCGTCGATGCCGGGGATTTCGCCCTTGAACGTGTACTGCCACATGTTGTGGCGGTAGTGGAAGTCCGGGTAATCGCCCTCTCCGGCAAACCACAGCACGTACTGGGAGAGATTGGTGAAGTCGAAGAAGTAGTAGCCCATGTGCCGGTTGAAATACACGCCGGGGGTGTAGCCCGCCTGGGCGATGGTGCTGCAGAATTTCTCCGCACAGGCTGTGATTTGCTCTGCAGGGAGTTCTACCGTGCGGGCATCGTCCATGCCGGTCTGTTCCCAATCGTACACCACCGGCATTGTGATGCGGTCGGAGTACTCTTTCAGCTGCGCGATGACGTAATCGGCCTCGGCCACAGCCTCAGCCTCTGTGGTGGCTTGTGAGAAGAAGTACACGCCCACAGCAAGGCCGTTGGCCAATGCGCCCTCGATGTTCTCCTGGAAATAGGAATCGATGTACAGCTGGCCTTTGGTACTGCCCCGGTAGCCGCTGCGAATCATGACGAACTCCACACCGCTGTCCGCCACCTGCGCCCAATCGATGTTGTTCTGGTGCTCGGAGACGTCAATGCCGTAGGCGGCGGTGTAATCCGTTCCGGTGTAGCGCATGTACTGACCGTCGGAAGTGAAATCCTCTGGGGTGAAGTCGCTCACCGGAACGTTTTTCTGCTCGTCCACCCAGACCAGACCGTCTGAGCCGTAGAGGACCTGAATCTGCCCCGCGTGGGGGTCGATAATGGTGTCGCCTTTGCAACCGGTGAGGAGCAAGGCGGTTATCAACGCGCCCGTCAGGGCGGATTTGATGTGCTTGTATTGCATGTTTTTTAGTGCCTTTCAAAAAAATATGGTAGAATGCGCAGTTGCATTCTACCATATTAGACGTATTTACGCAAATCAGAGTTCCAGAGAATCCATCAGCGCCCGTCCGCCGTATCGGAGACAGCGCTGCAATCTTCGGCGTCCCCGGGCAATGGTGCGGCTGACCGTGGAGACGTTGACGTTCAGATATCGGGCGATATCCCGCATGAGCATCTGCTCCACATAGTAGAGGTGAATCATCTGCCGCTGACGGGGCGTAAGCTCTTCTTCCAGCGCCACGGCCATGTCATCAGCCAGTGTGCCGGTTTCCGATGCCTCCATCAGTTTTACGAATTTCCGCAATGCCTGATATTCTAAGTCCTTGGGAATGACGGGATATGTATTGTTCATTGTGTGCCTCCTTGGTAATATGTGTGCAAATAACGGGAGATACCGCCGGTTTCTCGCGCCATACCCAAAAGAATACAGATGCGGCGGCGCATCAGCAGACGTTCCGTTTCGGAAATACCGGGGTCTTGGACTTGTCGGTTCAGCTCTGCAGCCCGTTCCCGACAAAGGCGGCTGCTGTGTGCGTAAGATTCAGATAGTTCCTGTAAATTCATTGAAGTTCCTCGCTAAAATTTAATCCTAAAATATTTTTAAATTATTTTTCG
>CAJMMY010000246.1 GCA_905214605.1 uncultured bacterium
CTGATGGCATTGGTGGCAACCGGTGTTTTGGGAACGCCCTTGAGCAGTCTGACCGGATTTCTGTTCGACAAGATGTTCGGAATCGCAAACGGTGTGTTCCGTCTGATTTGGGGGTGAGCCGATGGAAAATCCCACCTACCATCTGGAAGGCATTGTGAAAAGTGCCGCCGGCGAATCGGATTTTGAAGGGCCGCTGAGTTTGATTCTGATGCTGCTGAGCAAGAATAAGATTGAAATTCGGGACATCAACATTTCCGAAATTCTGGAGCAGTATTTGGCCTATCTGGACGCAATGCAGTCCATGGATTTGGAGATTGCCAGCGAGTTCATTCAGATGGCGTCTCATTTGCTGTATATTAAAACGAAAATGCTGCTGAATCTGGACGATGGCGAGGTTTCCGAGCTGGAGCAGCTGATTGCCTCTCTGGAGCAGCTGCAATGCAAATCGGTATTGGGGCAGATTCAGGCGGTGGTGCCGGCGATGCAGGCAATGAGCCTGCGGGGCAGCCGGTATTTCACCCGATTTCCCGAGGCATTGCCTCAGCTGCCGAAACCGGTTTACAGTTATCACCATGACCCGGAGGAGTTGTTGGCCAATTTGATTTTGGTCCTTTCCCGGGAAAAAAGCAGCGAAGAGAGCAATATTCTGCGGACCATTGCGCCCAAGCGCATGATCCGCAGCGTGAAACAGAAAAGCCGCTCCATTCTTGAAATTCTGCGGGACAAGGGCGATGCCTCCCTGCTGGAAATTTTGGGGGAGTGCGAGGATAAATCCGATATGATTACCGCGTTTCTGTCCGTTTTGGAGCTGTGCAGTCTGGGCAGCGTAACCGTGAGCCCGGACGGAGAAGACGGATACATGATTCAGTTCGTGGGCGGCAATCTGGACGAAATCGTGGCGTCGATTTCTTCGGAATCGGACGCATAGGAAAGGAAGACACCTTATGGACGCTGTACACATGATGGAGGCATTGCTGTTTGCCTCCGGGGACCCGGTTCCGGCAGACCGCTTGATGCAGGTGCTGGAGCTGACCCGGGAGCAGGTGGCGGAATGTGCCGGCGCACTGGAGCGGGAATACGAAAAACGGAACGCGGGCATTTGTCTGCTGCGCCTTGACGATGCGTATCAGCTGGCCTCCCACCCGGATTGCGCGGAGCTCATTGTGAAAATGATGCGCCATCGGAAACCGCCGAAACTGACCCAGGCGGCGATGGAGGTGCTGTCCATTGTGGCCTATTTCCAGCCGGTGACCCGGGCGTACATTGAAGATATTCGGGGTGTGGACAGTACATATTCCGTGAATCTGCTTACGGAGCGGGGATTGATTGAGCCTTGCGGCCGATTGGACGTGCCGGGGCGCCCGGTGCTGTTTCGGACAACGGATACATTCCTGCGGGTGATGGAAATCGAACGGTTGGAGGATTTGCCGCCTTTGCCGGAGCGGGCTCCGGAGGAGGGCGCAGACGCGCTCCAAACCGCCATTGCGAAGAAAATGGAAGAAGAGACAGCCGGACAGGCACAGCCGCCGGAATCGGCGGAACAGACGGAGGAGACGGAACCGTGAAAGTCTTGCTTGTGATTCTCCTGCTGCTGGTGGTGCTGCTTTTGCTGCCGGTGGGCGGAGATTTCGGCTATCAGGACGGCGCGTTTCTGGTTCGCGTGCGGGTGGGACCGGTCACCGTGCCCATTCTGCCGGCTAAGCCGAAACGAGAGAAATCGAAGAAAAGGAAAAGCCAATCGGAGACCGGAAAGGCACCTGCTGAACAAAAATCCAAGGGAAAAAAACCTCAAGGCAGTGATGACCAGCAAGGGCAACATTCAAATTAAGTCTGCCAAAAAAGCTGAAGTAAAGACTTCTGAA
>CAJMMY010000247.1 GCA_905214605.1 uncultured bacterium
GGAATTGCACTTCGGACAGAAAATGTCTCCGCCGCACCGTTGGTGGGAAATCTGGACCGTTGGTTCGACCGTTTTTACCGAGATGACCCTGCCCGAAATGAACAAACCGGCGGATTCGGCATCGGTCTCTCCATCGCCCGCGCCATTGTGGAGAACCACAACGGCAATATTCACGCAGTCAACAAGTCCGAAAATACGGTTCAAATTCTGGCTGAACTAAAATAATATTGAAAAACCACGCAGAGCCTTGCAAATTAGGCTCTGCGTGTTGTATGATTATGAACGGATTCTATCAATCCAGAATGCCGCATTCTTTCACTGCCTGAATGCACTTTTCGATTTCCTCATCGGAACGAACCAGTGCCATACGGACATGACCCTCACCCAAAGGACCGAATGCGCTGCCGGGTGTCACCAGCATACCGGTTTTCTCCACCAGTTCCATGGCGAAATCTTCGCTGCTGGTATACTTTGCGGGGATTTTCGGCCAGACAAACATGGTGGACGGGCAGCGGTCCACTTTCCAACCGATTGCGGTCAAACCGTCGCACAGCAGGTCGCGGCGATGCTCGTATGCCTGACAGGTTACGGGCACACAGCTCTGGTCACCGGTAATGGCGGCAATGGCAGCCTTCTGCACGGGAATGAACATACCATAATCCATGTTGGACTTCAGAGTCTTCACGGCTTTCACTACATCTGCGTTGCCTACGCAGAAACCGATGCGGGCGCCGGCCAGACCATAAGTCTTGGACAGAGAGTTAAATTCAACGCCCACGTCCTTTGCGCCTTCAAAACGCAGGAAACTGCCGCCGGTCTTTCCGTCGTAAACCAAGTCGCTGTATGCATTATCGTGGAGAACCACAATGTCGTACTCTTTTGCAAAACGAATCAGGTCATGATAGAAACTATCCGGTGCCATTGCGGTGGTGGGGTTGTTGGGATAGGATACAATCATCATCTTTGCCTTTTTGGCAACGTCAGTGGGAATGTCCTGCAGCTGAATGATGTAATCATTCTCTTCCAGCAAGGGCATGTGATACAGACTTGCGCCGGCAATCAGCGGACCGTCGCCAAAAACGGGATAGCAGGGGTCGGGCACCAGAATGGTGTCTCCCTCGTCGGCAAATGCCAATGCAATATGAGACAGACCCTCCTGGGAACCCAACAGAGAGGTCACTTCCGTCCGGGGCTCCAAATCCACACCGTAGCGGCGCTTATACCATGCCTGAACGGCATCCTGCAGCTCGGGCAGATCCGTAATCGCATAGACGTAGTTTGCCGGGTCCGCGACTTCTTTTGCGATGGTCTCCAGAATATGGGGTGCAGGCGGAATGTTGGGGGTTCCGACGCTGAAATCGTACACAGGCAGACCTTCGGAAATACGTTTATTTTTAATTGCAGCCAAACGACTGAAAACACTTTCACCGAATCGGTCCATTCTTTTAGAAAGCTGCATGGCAAATTCTCCTTTTCATTTCGGAATTTAGCAATGATTATAACACTACCCTTGCATTTTTGTAAACTCCCACAAATTTATTTTAGAACCGATATTTTTACATAATTTTTGTAAACAGAAATATTTTCAAAAATCAGTATCTTGAGGTGTAAATTTTGAAGAAATTAGTTAAAAATATGTATGAATTTTTTGAAATCACCGGTTACACAGCCGACGGCAGCGGGGTAGGTCATGTAGATGGACAAGCTGTTTTTGTGCCGCGGACGCTGGTCGGAGAAACTTGGGAAACCAAAATTCTGAAAGTTCCCGCCGGTGCCGCTTACGGAAAAGCCGAAAAACTGCAATCGGACCCCTCTCCCCTGCGCCGGGAACCGGCTTGTCCGCTGTTC
>CAJMMY010000248.1 GCA_905214605.1 uncultured bacterium
GAAGGCTCTGGTGGTGGATGACGATTTCAACACCTGCGACAGCGTGACCAAAATGTTGGTGCGGGTGGGAATGCGTTCGGAATGGACCCTTTCCGGCAAGGAGGCGGTGCTCCGGGCACGGCAATCTTTGGAATTGGGCGATGCGTTCCATGCGTATATCATTGATTGGCGGCTGCCGGATATGAACGGCATTGAAGTAACCCGTCAGATTCGCAGCTTGGGAGACGATACGCCGATTATTATTCTGACGGCTTATGATTGGTCGGATATTGAGGTGGAGGCGAAGGCCGCCGGTGTTACGGCGTTTTGCTCCAAACCGATGTTTATGTCCGACTTGCGGGAAACCCTACTGTCTGCCATTGGGCAACAGAAAGAGCATGAGGAAAATATTTTTGCCGGAGCCAGCTCTGCGTTTCGCGGCAAGCATGTTCTGCTGACGGAGGACAATGAGCTGAACCGGGAGATTGCCACGGAGATTCTCAATGAGTACGGATTCGTGGTGGATACGGCGGAAAACGGCGCAGATGCCGTGGAAAAAGTCAGGAATTCCCGGCCCGGAACCTATGATTTGGTGCTGATGGACGTACAAATGCCGATTATGGACGGGTACGAGGCAACCAGAGAAATCCGCGGGCTCCATGACCCGGATTTGGCCGGAATTCCCATTCTTGCCATGACCGCCAATGCCTTTGAGGAAGACCGAAGACGCGCTCTGGAATGCGGTATGAACGGCTTTTTGACCAAGCCGATTATCATCGGCGAGCTGGTCCGCGAATTGCAGGATATTTTTCATGTGAAGTGAAATGCGGGGAAATCAGTTGCCAACTATGCAGAATCTTGTATAATGGTGGGGAACACATTCCCGAATGAACAAGGACGACTTCACTGCGAATTGAAGTAAAAAAAGTGCCGGGAATCGTAGATTCTCGGCACTTTTTGGCACCCCCGGCGAGACTCGAACTCACTACATTCCGCTTAGGAGGCGGACCCTCTATCCTGGTGAGGTACGGGGGCAAATCGAGTTATATTTTAACGCAAAGCGGGGAGTGTGTCAACCTTGAAAACGGAGGAGAGTATTATGCATATTCCATCATCAGCCACCACGGAGCTGGATATTTTGACCTTTGAGGACGCCTGCAAGCACTCGGAGCAATCGGAAGTCTACGACCGGGAGAAATGGCTGTATATCCCGGATTTTTATTCCGAATATCGTTATGTATTGGGCACCCGGGGAGAAAATCCGCTGATTTGTATCGGCATCAACCCGTCTACGGCGGCTCCGGAGCATTTGGACAACACGTTGAAGTCTGTGGAACGCATTGCTTTGGGCAATGGGTTTGACAGCTTTATCATGTTTAACGTCTATGCCCAGCGGGCGACCCGACCGCAGGATATGGAGAAGGTTCTGAACACAACGCTCCACGAGGAAAACATGAAGGCGTTTGAGTTTGTACTTCGTCAGAGCCGGAATCCCACGGTGTGGGCTGCATGGGGGAATATCATTGAAATGCGGCCGTACCTGCCCCATTGTGTACGGGATATGATTCAAATCGGGCGGGCGCACAATGCCCGTTGGGTCTGCGCCGGGGCGATTTCCAAAAAGGGGCACCCACACCACCCGCTGTATCTGAAAAAAGATGAACCGGTGCGGGATTTTGATATTTTTTCTTATATTGATACCTTGGCACCTCTTGACGGGAAATACATAAAGTGATATGATTTTGATATCATATTGAAGGAGGCACTTGTATATGAGAGAGAACACAAATGTCAACGATGAAATTGTATTAAACCCGAAGTCCGGCATTGCTGTGCTGCTGTTCGGCATTTTGATGCTGGCTGCGGC
>CAJMMY010000249.1 GCA_905214605.1 uncultured bacterium
GATATTTATGGTATTATCGGTATGAGCGGCGCCGGAAAAAGCACACTGGTTCGATGCATCAACCTGCTGGAGCGTCCGACTTCCGGTCAGGTGATTGTGAACGGAAAAGATATGGGCGCCCTGAGTGAAAAAGAACTGCGGGCGGAGCGTCGGAAAATCACCATGATTTTCCAGCATTTCAACCTGCTGCAGCAACGCAATTGCCTGCGGAACATTTGCTTCCCTATGGAATTGGCAGGCGTCAAACCGGCTGATGCAAAAAAACGGGCGATGGAGTTGCTGGAACTGGTTGGATTGCCCGACAAAGCGGAGGCATATCCCTCTCAGCTGTCCGGCGGTCAGCAGCAGCGCGTTGCCATTGCCCGGGCACTGGCAACGGACCCGGAAGTGCTGCTGTGCGATGAGGCAACCAGCGCACTGGACCCCAATACCACCCATGCGATTCTGGAGTTGATTCGGGACATCAATCAAAAACTGGGCATTACCGTGGTGATGATCACCCATCAAATGAGCGTGGTAGAGGAAATCTGCAACCATGTGACCATTCTGGACGGTGGTACTGTGGCGGAAAGCGGCGCGGTGGGCACGGTGTTTTCCAGCCCGAAGTCTGCGGCGGCACGGAGATTGGTGTTCCCCAACGGCGAAGACGAATTGGTTTCCGACCCCAACGTGGAATCCAGAATCCGCGTGGTGTTCAACGGGGCAGATGCTACCGGCAAACCGATGATTGCAACCATGGCGGTGGAAAAAGGCATCTATGCCAACATTCTGGCTGCCTCCACCCGGGGCTTGGAGGGCAAGGTCTACGGCAGCATGCTGTTGGGTATTTCCGGCGGCCATGAAAAAGTCGAGCAGGCTGTGGCATTTCTGGAAAGCGTGCCCAACGTGATTGCTGAGGAGGTTTAAACGATGTTTGAAAATATGTTTACATCGGAGGCAGCGGCGCAGGCGCTGCAGGTGCTGCAGAATGAGATTCCCTTCGCCATCTGGGAGACGATTTACGTAACCGTGCTGTCTACGGCTCTGGCGGTTGTGATTGGACTGCCTTTGGGCGTATTGCTGGTTGCCGGCGATGTGGGCGGTGTACGTCCGCTGCCGAAACCGGTGATGTGGCTGCTGAATGTAGTGATTAACCTGCTGCGCTCCATTCCGTTTTTGATTCTGATGATTATGGTGTTCCCGCTGTCCCGACTGATTGTGGGGACCAGTGTAGGCACCGTTGCAACGATTGTGCCTTTGGTGGTGGCGGCTTTCCCCTTTGTGGCGCGTCTGGTAGAGGGCAGCCTGCGGGAACTGAACCCGGATATTATTGAGGCGGCTCAGTCTATGGGCGCAACGCCGTTTCAGATCATCTGGAAGGTGATGCTGCCAGAGAGTGTACCCTCTCTGGTTTCCAACTTCACCATTGCCATTACGACCATTCTGGGCTACTCTGCCATGAGCGGCATTATCGGCGGCGGCGGTCTGGGCCAGATTGCCATTAACTACGGTTACTATCGGTATAAGTATCTGACCATGCTGATTGCCGTGATTCTGCTGATTGTTATCGTGCAGATTTTCCAGACCGTAGGCACCAAGCTGACGGTGCGTCTGGATAAGCGTCTGAAGTGACACCGATACATTATAATTGATGATGAAATGCGCTGCGCAGAACGATGGGTTCTGCGCAGTTTTTTATTGCCCCGGGCGTGTGGAAAAACGGTGGAAAAAGAAAAGTGAAAAAATCTTAAAATAATGCTTGACTTTTACTGTGCAAAGGAGTATTATAGTCAAGCTGTCGCGAGACGGCGGGTCACGAAAGAGGACAAATGAAAGAGCTTGAGAAGA
>CAJMMY010000250.1 GCA_905214605.1 uncultured bacterium
TCTGGAATCTGTTCAATGCGAGAGTGTTTGGAACATCGGACTCCGCTTTTAAGGGAATATCCAAATCTTACGGCATGGAGTTGGTGGTACTTGCCATTCTGGGCGGTCAGTTTGTCATCGTACAGTTCGGTGGGGCTGTATTCCGTACGGAGCCGCTTGATTTTACGACATGGATGATAATCATTGCTTCTACTTCTTTGGTATTATGGGTGGGCGAAGGTATTCGCCTTGTCCGACGTCTAATGCAAAAATGAGATAATGAAAAGAAAAGGAATTAAAAACCTTATAGTAGACTTTGGCGGTGTGCTGATTGATTTAGACCGCCAACGTTGTTTGGAGAACTTTAGAGAATTGGGGTTGCCGGATGTAGAACACACCCTCGACCTATATCACCAGCAGGATTTTTTCCCGGCGGGTAAAGGCACGATTATTCATTCGTCTCACCCTCCTGACTGTCGGTCTGCGCAGCGCTATGCAGCGCAATGGTCATATTCGCCGTAACGGCGTCTCCCTCGTTCTCCTGCGTTGTGGCGGTATACACCTGCACACTGTCCACGTAATCGCTCTTCATCAAATCCGCATAAATGGCAGACACCTGCTGCAGGGTCACGCCGGACATCTGCACGGTAATCAAACCGTCAGCCACCGCGTAAGCCTCCACATGGGCCTTTTCCACCAGCTTTTTCTGAATCATTTCCAAGCAATCCATGGGATTGACATCTCCGGTCATGGTGCTTGCCGCGAGGGTATAATTCTGATACTCCTCCAGTACCTCATCGTACCGGTCGGTCTGCGCCTGAATCTGCTCCAGCTGCTGCTCGGCGGCATCTGCGCTGTCCCGGGCATCGGACACCCGGCCCAACACGTCCAGAACGCCGAATTTTACCACCAGACCCAACACCAGCACCACGCACACAGCCGTGATTGTCACCACGGTGGAATTGTGCTTGGGCTGTTCCCGCTGGGCAAGGTTCATATCCCGTTTTTCCGGGTAACTGTTCCGTATTGTCTTCATCTTCCGTCCCCCTGCAGCAAGATTCCCACCACCGCCGGAGACGCCATACGGCCGGCCTCACCGGTCACGTCGCTGGGCATCAAATCCTCAATGGGGTGGGCGGTCAGATTCAGGTTCCGATTGATTTCCTCCACCATAGCGGAGACGTTTGCCAGACCGCCGGTGAAGTAAATATCGCTCAACTCCGAATTGGGGGTATTGAACCCGTAAAAGTTCACGGCACGGGTGATTTCCACGGCTACGCGGTTATACAATTCCTTTGCCGCGGGGATTTCCTGCGCGCCGTTGTAGTTGGTGCGCTTATAACCGGCGGCCAAATGGGGGTCCACCGCGTGGGCATCGGCAATCAGCACATCCAGCATTTTTCCGCCGTACTCAATGATGCGGGAGGTTTCGTACACGCTGCCCCGATAGATATACAGCCGCACGGCCTGATGGCCCATATCCACAATGCAATATTCCTTGGGGTGCACCGGGGTGACCGCCTCATAAGCCCGAATCAGATTGCCGTAAGCAATGCAGGCGGGCACGGCGCGGTCCAATTTCAGCCCCACCTTTGCCAGCATGGTCCGATAATCGGCAATGGTTTCCCGACGAACCGCGGCGGCAAGCATATCCAATCCCGTGGGATTGCCGTCTGCGTCTTTTTCCACGTCAATCATGGCATAATCGTAAAAATAATGTTCTTTTTCGTCTTTGATAAAGTCATGGAACTCATAGGGCAGGTTCACCATCAGCTGCTCCGTGGTCATATACGGCATGGTCAGCCGGCGGACAATAACGCTC
>CAJMMY010000251.1 GCA_905214605.1 uncultured bacterium
AAACGGTGGAGGTCAGCTCCGTTTCGCCGTGCCCGGTGAGAATATATACCTTAGACAGTTCGGTTTTTGTTACGTAGTCAATGGCGCGGGTGAGCTCGCTTTCCCCTGCAAACTGCACGTCGGCGCTGCCGGTGGTGCTGTAATTGGAGTAATCATACTGGTACAAATCCGAATAGGGCACGTAGCAGCTCCGCTGTCCGGAAACCACAATCAAACTGTTCAGCGATACGGTTTCATCGGTGTAGGCTGCGGCGAAATTGGGATAGACCACCGGGTCGATTTTCTCAATGGTCAGCTGCTTGCTCAGACCGTCATACTGGTCCAGCAGCTGAGAAATGTAGGTGTCTTCATCGGAGCCGGAGGTGAGCCAGTAGACCGTGACCGATTCTGTGAGATTCTGAACGGTGTTCAGACTGTCTTCCGAAAGGGTAAACAGCTCCGTTGAAGATAAATCTTTCTGGGTGACCTTTCCGGGAAGGCTGCCCGCCACCAGATTTATGATGACGGCAATGGCAATTACCAGTGCCGCAGCAGCCATACTGTATCCGCCGGCGCGAAAGGCTTTTGTCCGGAAAGAATCCAACAGCGTATGCTGCGGGGCAGATTCGGAGTTCTGCGGCTTATTTTGTTTGAATTTCATCCATTCCACCTCCGTTTCTCCAATGCCTGCACCGTGAGAAAGAGGAAAATTCCAATCACGGAGAGGAAATACACAATGGCGCGGAAATCAAATACACCGTTGATAAAGCTGCTGAGCCGGTTGAAAATGCTGATGGCATTCAATACGGTTCCGGAAATGCCGGAAAACCATTCGGAATTCAGAAGATAGCATACCAACATGCCGCCGTCCGCAATGACAGCGAAGACCAGCGCGGCAACGGTATTTTTGGTCATAAACCGTACCAGCAGCGCGGCAATCAAGCCGAGCATCATCAGCACCATAAAGGACGCATAGGAGGCGGAGGAGACGTAATTGGCCAAGCCGGTGGCAAAATAGTTCAGCAGCAGAACAAAAAAGCTGAGCAGTCCGGCCACCAACTGATTTTCCGTCAGGGCAGACAGAAACAGCCCCACGGAAATCAGGGCGCAGCCCATGAGGAAAAAGGCAAACAGCGCGGCATAAGCCGTTGCGAAGTTTACGGTGCCGAATCGGCTGAGAATCAGCGGGTCAATCCCCGCAATCAGCAGCGGCAGCGCCAGAACAGCGCAGGCGGCCAGAAATTTCCCCAAAACGATTTCAAGGGAAGACAAGGGCAGGGAATAGAGCAGCAAATCGGTTTTCTGTTTCCGCTCTTCTGCCAGCAGCCGCATGGTCAGCAGGGGAATGAGAATCATGTAGACAAAGGTCATGGCGTCCAGTACGTACTCAAAATTCGGGTAACCGTAGCTGAGGTTGATGGCCATGGTATAAATGCCGATGAACAGCAGCAGGAATGCGGCAATGATATAGCCGGTCATGCTTGTATAATAACTGCGCAGTTCACGTTTCAGAATGGCTGTCACGGTTCTCGTCCTCCTTTCTCGTTGCGGCAGTGTCTCCGGTCAGCTCCAGAAAAATATCTTCCAGACTGGCCTTCCCGGAGGTCATTTGCAGAATCGGGCACCCGGCTTGACTGAATGCCAGAAAAATCTGCTCATTTTGCACCTGCCGGGTTTCCAAAGTTACCCGGGCGGTGCCATCGTCATTTGCCGCGTAGTTCAGTGCGCAAATCCCCGGCACATTGGACAGAATTTTACGGACGGCGGCTTCGTCTGCTTTCACAGTCTCACGCAGGTTTTTCTCTTCGATCTCCTTCTGGA
>CAJMMY010000252.1 GCA_905214605.1 uncultured bacterium
CCCATGGAGTCAAAGGCACCGGAGCGGATCAGGTTTTCCACCGCCCGCTTGTTCAGTTCCTTGCCGCTCAATCGGGTGCAGAAATCATCAAAGTTTCGGAAGGGTCCATTCTGCTTTCGCTCATCGGTCAACTGCTGAATCATGCCCCAACCGATGTTTTTGATGGCCACCAGACCAAACCGCAGGTCCTTTCCCTCTACGGTAAAGTTGGCCTCGGACCGATTCACGTCCGGGGGCAGCAGCCGAATGCCCATTTCCTTACATTCTCCGATGTACTCCGCCACCTTGGTGGCATTGTCCAAAACGGAGGTGAGCAGAGCAGCCATATACTGCTGGGGATAGTGGCACTTCATATACGCCGTGCGGTATGCCACAATGGCATAGGAAACGGCATGCGCCTTGTTGAAGGCATAGCTTGCAAAGTCCAGAATCTGGTCGTAGATCTGGTTGGCAATGCCCTCCGGCACACCGTTGGCTATGCAGCCGCTGATGTTCCGCTCCGGGTCGCCGTGGACAAATGCCTCCCGCTCTTTTTTGATTTCCTTTTCCTTTTTCTTGGACATGGCCCGGCGAATCATATCTGCCTGCCCCAGAGAGAATCCCGCCAGTTTCTGGAGAATCTCCAGCACCTGCTCCTGATATACAATGCAGCCGTACGTCACTTCCAAAATGGGTTTCAGCTGCGGGTGCAGATAGGTGACCTGTTCCGGGTGGGCGCTGCACTGGAGAAATTTGGGAATACTGTCCATGGGTCCCGGCCGATACAGCGCAATCACAGCGGTGATGTCCTCAATGCTTTTCGGTTTCAGCCCCACGCAAACCCCGGTCATTCCCGTGCTTTCCAATTGGAACACACCGGAGGTTTTGCCCGCGGAGAGCATTTCAAACACCTTGGGGTCATCGTCCGGCACCGTTTCAATGCGGAACTCCGGCTGCTCTTTCCGCACCAGTTTCACCGCATCGTCCAGAATCGTCAGGTTCCGCAGACCCAGAAAGTCCATTTTCAGCAGACCCAGCTCTTCCAACGTGGTCATGGTGTACTGGCAGACCACGGATTCGTCATTTTTTGCCAACGGCACATAGGTATACACCGGCTGCCCGGTAATCACCACACCGGCAGCATGGGTGGAGGCATGACGAGGAGTGCCCTCCAGCTTTTTCGCCGTATCAATGAGATTTTTCAGTTTCTCATCGCTTTCGTACAGCTCCCGCAGGCCCTTTGACACCTGCAGCGCCTCCTCGATGGAAACGCTTTTTCCGTTCACCGGAGCGGGAATCTGCTTGGCCACCGCGTCGGTTTCCCCGTAGCTTACGTCCAATGCCCGGCCTACGTCCCGCACCGCCTGCTTGGCAGCCATAGTGCCGAACGTGACAATCTGCGCCACGTGGTCCGAACCGTATTTCCGGTTCACGTAATCAATCACTTCTCCCCGGCGGTTCACGCAGAAGTCCACGTCAATATCCGGCATGGACACCCGTTCCGGGTTCAAAAAGCGTTCGAAATACAGAGCATATTTCATGGGGTCCACGTCGGTAATGCCCAAGCAATAGGACACCACGCTGCCCGCGGCGCTGCCGCGCCCGGGTCCCACGGGAATCTCCTGGGATTTTGCGTAGTTCACATAGTCCTGCACAATCAGAAAATAATCCACAAAACCCATACGGGCAATCATATCCAATTCATATTGCAGCTGCTTGCGCACTTCCGGGCGATTCTCGCCGTACCGCTGGGCAAACCCTGCGTCGCACAGCTTTTGCAGATAGTTGCCCGCATCGGTT
>CAJMMY010000253.1 GCA_905214605.1 uncultured bacterium
CCGGACAGGAGGTGAAAGCCGCAGCCGTTCCCAAAGGAACCGCCCGCTCCGCCTCACTCTGGGTCATGCCGATATCAATCACCAGTTTATCCATCGGAACGGCCTTTTCCATATCCGCTGCCTGCAGCGCATGGGGCGGCATGGTGTCAATCACCCCGGGAATCGGCGGCTCAGTCAGCACCGTCACTTCCGTGGCAGGCAGCAGCCGGGCATCGACACCGCCCAAAGACGCGAACCGCAGAAAGCCTCGGTCAATACCGGTGACAATCAATCCCACTTCGTCCATATGGGCATCCAACAGCACTTTTTTCGCGCCGGGTTTGCCGCAGCGGCGCAGTGCAATCACATTGCCCATAGCATCGGTTTCCACCGTGTCGCACAAGGGTGTCAGGCAGCCCATTAAATACTCCCGCACGGTTTCTTCCATGCCGGCGGGACCGGAAAGCGCGGACAGCGTTTCAATTGTTGTGCGCAGCTCCATATTACTTCAACTCCATGACGATTTTCCGGAACAGATTGCCCCGGGCCATAAAATTCGGGAAGAAATCAAAGGAAGAACAAGCCGGAGACAGCAGCACCGTATCGCCCGGCTGAGCAAACCGGCTGGCCGCCAACACGTTCTCCGTCCAATCCCCGTTTACAAACATGGGGAAGTTTTCCGTATATCCCGGTGCACGTTTCACCGCATCGGCAATTTTTTCCGCCGTTTCTCCGCAAATGAACAGTGCCTTGCAGCGGGTGCAGATTTCCTCCGCCAGTTCATCAAAGGGCACATGCTTATCGTGTCCGACTACAATCAGAATCAGACGTTCTTCCGGTTTGAAAGACCGCAAGCCGGCCAGCGCCCGGGTGGGGCTGGAGGCAATGGAGTCGTTGATGTACTTCACGCCGTGCAGCTCCCGAATCAGCTCCAGACGATGCTCCACACCGCCGAATGTCCGGGCCACCTGCCGGAAGGTCTCATCGCTGACCAAGCCCTCAACCGCGCAGTACGCCGCCATGTAATTTTCCACATTATGCATACCAGGGATTTTAATCTCGTCAATATCAATCAATTCCCGGGTGGTCTTGCCGTCCGTGAACCAGATTTTTCCGTCTTTGTAGTACGCGCCCCGCTGAACCGGTTTCTGCCGGGAGAACCGATAAACCTGAGACTTTGCCTCGTCACCGAAACGGTCGGTAATGGCATTATCCCCATTGACCACCAAACGGTCTCCTGCGTCCTGCAGACGGTATACGCTCTTCTTGGCATTTTTGTAATCTTCAAAATCCGGATGGACGTCCAGATGGTTGGGAGACACATTGGTCACCACCGCCACATTGGGCTTGCAGGTCATGCTGTGCAGCTGGAAAGAAGACAGCTCCAACACGCACACGTCATCTGCGCTCATTTTCGGAATGTCGCACAGCAAAGGCCGGCCGATATTGCCGCCCAGATGCACCGTTTTGCCGCTGGCTTTCAGCAGCTCGGAAATGACGGTGCTGGTGGTTGTTTTTCCGTCAGAGCCAGTAATGGCAATGGTTTTGCAGGGGCACAGCCGGAAGAACACTTCCATTTCACTGGTCACGGTGACTCCATGCGCCATGGCCGCCTGCAAATAAGGGTTCAGCGGCAGCAAGCCGGGGGTTCTGTAAATCACATCGCAAGGCTCCAAATGCTCCAGATAGGTCTCTCCCAGCTGCAGCTTTGCACCCATGCCGGTGAGTTTCTCGTACAGCTCACCCATGGTTTCCTCTGTCCGTTTGTCGCAGACAGTTACATCATACTTCATGCC
>CAJMMY010000254.1 GCA_905214605.1 uncultured bacterium
GTGCTTCCCTGGCTGTGCAGGACGCAGGCTTTTCCGAGGCCATGAAGAAACAGCTTTGTATGAACGGAGGTAGTGAGTGTGAGGGATAACGATTTAGCTAAGAACTTAGGAAAGACGAATAAAGAGGTTACAGATACGTTGCAGAAGAATAATATGGAAGAAAACAGCAGTATGACGGTTCTGATGGACCTGCGCACGGCAGCCCATTTGGCGGTGCATACGGAGATTCAAGCGGAATCAAACGGAAAAATTCGGCTGATTCAGATACAGTACACCGGGGAGCAATCTGTGCTGTACAGCGACATTCAGGGCGTCTGCGGCGCAGGCGGGCAGATTGAACTGATTCAGATTTTTCTGGGTCGGGGCGATGTGTATGCCGATTGTACGGTGAATCTGGTTGGAGACGGCAGTGATTTTCAGGCGGATATGGGCTATTTGGCGCAGAAAACGCAGAAACTGGATATGAATACCGTGGTGAATCATATCGGCAAAAAGACCACCAGCCGGATTCAGGCAGACGGCGCTTTGAAGGATTCTGCGGAGAAACTGTTCCGTGGCACCATTGATTTCAAGCAGGGTGCATCGGAGTCGGAGGGCAACGAGCAGGAAAATGTGATTCTTCTGGGAGAAGACATTGTGAACCGTACGGTTCCCTTGATTCTCTGCGCGGAGGAATCTGTGGTGGGCAATCACGGTGCCACCATCGGTGAATTGGACGATGACCTGCTGTTTTACTTTGAAAGCCGGGGAATTGACCGGAAAACGGCAGAAAATATGATGGCGCGGGCGGCGTTAGACCGCTTGATTCGGCTGATTGACGATGAAACGGTGCGGGAAACCGCAGAACGGCAGTTGGAGGAGGTGTTGGTGTCATGAAACAGAATTTCAAAAAGGATTTTCCTTTGCTGATGAACGACCCGGTGATTTATCTGGATAATGCGGCAACGGCACAGCGTCCGCAGTGCGTACTGGACGCGGAGCGGGATTTTTATCTCCATGATAATGCCAACCCCCTCCGGGGAGCGTACCCATTGAGCGTGGCGGCTACGGAAGACTACGAAAACGCCCGGAAAACGATACGGGATTTCATTCACGCAAAATCGGCCCGAGAAATTATTTTTACCCGGAACACTTCCGAAAGCATCAATTTGATTGCATACAGCTATGGCTTGAGCCGGGTCAAAGCCGGAGACGAAATTCTGGTGTCCATTATGGAGCATCACAGCAATCTTCTGCCGTGGCAGATGGTGTGCCGTCAGACCGGTGCGGAATTGAAGTTCATGGAGTGCGCCCCGGACGGCAGCGTGGATTTGAACGTGATTGCAGAGCAGATCACGGAGAAAACCAAAATTGTGGCCATGACCCATGTTTCCAACGTGTTGGGGCGGGTCAATCCCATTCGGGAAGTGGCGGCAATGGCACACCGTGTGGGTGCGGTGATGGTGGTGGACGGTGCCCAAAGCACACCCCACATGCCCATAGACGTGCAGCATCTGGGCGTGGATTTCTTTGCATTTTCCGGACACAAGCTGATGGGCCCCATGGGCATCGGCGTTCTGTACGGACGGGAAGCGCTGTTGGAACAAATGCCCCCGTTTCTCACCGGCGGGGAAATGATTGACAGCGTTTCCCGTTACGATGCAAAATATGCTCAATTGCCCCATAAATTTGAGGCCGGCACGGTGAATGCAGCCGGTGCCGTGGGATTGCAGGCAGCCATTGCATACATCGGCTCCGTTGGCTTTGAAACCATGGAGCAG
>CAJMMY010000255.1 GCA_905214605.1 uncultured bacterium
TTGCTGTTCTTCGCACTGTCCACCGCCATCGGTTGGAGCTACTACGGTGAAAGCTGCTGGAGCTATCTGTCTCACGGCAACAAAACCGTCATTCTGATTTTTAAAGTCGCATACGTCATCGTCTGCGTTTTGGGTGCCGTTGGCTCCGGTTCCCTCATGTGGGAGCTGTCCGATACTTTGAACGGTCTCATGGCAATCCCCAACCTGATTGCATTGCTCCCCTTGTCCGGTGTGGTCATCGCCATGACCAAGGAATACTTCGCCAAGGTCGACGCAGAAAAATCCGTCAACAAATAAAAATTCAATTCCTCTCTACTTTTTCAGCAAACCCTCGGCAGACACCTGCCGGGGGTTTGTTTTTGTCTTCCGGCTCTGTACACTTTCCATGGCTCATTTCGCCAAATCGCCCGTTTTTCTGCCGTTTGACAGACTATGATGCAAGGCACAGCACCGAAATAGTGAAATATTTTTCGTTTTTACAGTATTTGCTATAAAATATTTATTTTTTGTGCATTTTCGTGGTTCTCTGCCATAATTTTTTGTAAATTTCTGATATTGTAAGTCACTCATGGACAGTGATACAATGTTGGACAGTCTTTGCGCGAAATCCCGGTTACGGGAAACTAAGGTCAAAGGAGAACCACAGCAATGGAATTTATTATGAAACTCAATCAAACCGTGAACAGCTTTGTCTGGGGTCCGATTATGCTGGCCCTGCTGGTTGGAACCGGTATTTATATTTCTGTCCGCACCAACTTTCTGCAGGTCCGGAAATTCGGTTACATCTGGAAACATACCTTCGGTACCCTGTTCCAGAAATCGGAAAAAGACCACGGAAAAAACCTCTCCCCAGTGCAGGCTGTTTCCACCGCCCTTGCCGGCACAGTGGGTACCGGCAGCATCGCCGGCGTTACCGGCGCAATTTTCGCCGGCGGCCCCGGCGCCGTGTTCTGGATGTGGGTTTCCGCATTCTTCGGTATGTGCACCAAATATGCCGAGATTGCTCTGGCCGTCAAATACCGGGAGCAGGACGAAAACGGTGTGTACCACGGCGGCCCCATGTATTACATCACCAACGGTCTGGGCCCGAAATGGCGTTGGCTTGCGGTGCTGTTCTGTCTGTTTGCCGGTCTGGCTTGCTTTGGTGCGGGCAACATCGCCCAGTCCAGCGAAGTGGCCGGTTCTCTCCAGAATCTGTTCGGTCTGGACCCTCTGGTTTCCGGTATTCTCATGGCGATCATCGTCGCCGTGGTCATCATCGGCGGTGTGCAGCGCATCGGACAGTTCACCTCTCATCTGGTGCCCGTGATGTCCGTGTTTTATGTGCTCGCCGGCATTGCCATGATTGTTCTCCGCATCACGGAAATTCCCGGTGTGTTCGCGGCAATTTTCAAAAGCGCTTTCAGTTTCAAGGCTGTGGGCGGCGGCGCATTGGGCTACGGCATTATGGTTGCCATGCGTCAGGGCTTTGCCCGGGGCGTATTTTCCAATGAGGCCGGTCTGGGCACGGCGCCCATCGCCCACGCAGCCACTTCCACGGAAGAGCCCTGCGAGCAGGCCATGTGGGGTGTATTTGAGGTGTTTATCACCACGTTTTTGATTTGCACCATCACCGCGCTGGCCATTCTGCTGTCCGGTGTCATGGACGTTCCCGGCGGTTTGGAGGCATTCCCCTCTAAGGGCGCAGCCGCTGCCGCCGCGTTCAATGCCATTCTCCCCGGCACCATCG
>CAJMMY010000256.1 GCA_905214605.1 uncultured bacterium
AAAGAAGAAGAGGATAACAATGGAAGAAATCGTAAAAGAAGAACCGAAAAAAGTAATGCTGTCCGGAATTCAGCCTTCCGGTGAGCTGACCCTTGGCTCCTATCTGGGCGCCATTCGCAACTGGGCAGAGCTGGCCGACCAGTTCGACTGCTACTACTTCATGGCAGACCTGCACACTCTGACTGTACGGCAGGACCCTGCTGCGCTCCGCCGCCGGACGCTGAATCAGCTGGCACAGTACATTGCCTGCGGTCTGGATCCGGAGAAAAACACCCTGTTTATTCAGAGCCATGTACCGCAGCACACGGAGCTGGGTTGGATTCTGGCTTGCTATACCATGTTCGGCGAGCTGAGCCGCATGACCCAGTTCAAGGATAAATCCGCCAAAAACGCCGACAATATCAACGGTGGTCTCTTTACTTACCCCTGCTTGATGGCTGCGGACATTCTGCTGTATCAGCCGGACCTGGTGCCCGTGGGTGAAGACCAGAAACAGCACGTGGAGCTGACCCGTGACGTTGCCACTCGATTCAACAACCTCTACGGTCAGACCTTCAAGATTCCCGAGCCCTATATTCCCAAGGTCGGCGCCCGCGTTATGAGTCTGACCAACCCGGAAAGCAAAATGAGCAAATCCGACAAGGACCAGAACGGCTGCGTGTATCTGATGGACGAGCCCGAGGTGATTCTGCGGAAGTTCAAGCGCGCCGTGACCGACTCCGATACCGAGCGCTGCGTCCGCTATGACCCGGCCAACAAACCCGGTGTATCCAATCTGATGCAGATTTATTCCGCATGCACCGGCAAGGATTTTGCTGCCATTGAGGCAGAATTTGACGGTCTGGGCTACGGTGCCTTCAACCCCGCCGTAGGCGAGGCTGTTGTGGAAACCCTGCGTCCTCTGCGTGAGGAATCTCTCCGCTTGATTCAGGACAAGGCCTATCTGGAGGACATTTACAAAGCCGGTGCCGCCAAAGCCTCTTATGTGGCCAACAAGACCATGCGGAAGGTCAAAAAGAAAATCGGTTTGGTAGCCCAGCCGTAAACAGACGGGAGCACACAGAAAAGATTATGGAATTATCATTATGGACACGCCTTCTTTTGGCTGTCGTAGTCGCATTTTTTATCAGCTTTGCAATGACCCCCATCGTAAAGTCCTTTGCCGTGAAAATCGGTGCAATGGACGTGCCCACCGAAAAGCGCCGGGTTCATGACCACCCCATTCCCCGTATGGGCGGCTTGGCCATCTTCATCGGTTTCCTGCTGTCCGTGGTGTTGTTTGCAGACATTACGCAGCAGGTGCAGGGCATTCTGCTGGGCGCCATCATCATTGTTATGGTGGGCGCCATCGATGATATTATTTCTCTGCCGGCACTGGTGAAATTGGCCGGACAAATCGTGGCCGCCGGCATTGCGATTTGGCACGGCGTGATCATCGAGTTTTTCATGAACCCCAACGTATTCAGCAACACAACCGTCATCGGTGTGGAGCTGCTTTCCCTGCCCATTACCCTGCTGTGGATTGTGGGTGTCACCAACGCCGTGAACCTGATTGACGGCTTGGACGGCTTGGCCTGCGGTGTTTCCAGTATTGCGTCTTTGACCATGTTCGTGGTGGCTCTGATTGTTTCCGAGGGAAACGTGGCCATCATTCTGGGTGCGCTGCTGGGCGCCTGCATCGGCTTTCTGCCGGTGATCTGCCTGGTGTACATCGGCTTCCTGATGAA
>CAJMMY010000257.1 GCA_905214605.1 uncultured bacterium
GGCGCAGGAATTTGATTTATCGGATTTTCCCGGCTTTGCGGAGCATTTGAGCAAAGCCGTTCCCCCCATTGAGCGCAGCTGTCGCACCACTGCATTGGTCACCTTGCCCGGCACCATGGAGCAGGCGATTCTGCTCACCGTGCCTATGATTGGCAAGGACGGCACGGTATACGGTCTGTGCGGTTTTTCCGTCAATCAGACCTACTTCTCTGCCCATCATACACAGCCTGCCGGCATCAGCAATCTTGCCTGCATTTTATCTGACCCCGCCAACGGTCTGAACGTTCCCGAAAGCCTGCTGACCTACCCTGCCGGCGGATTCTGCTTTGTGCCGGACGAATTGATGACCGAAAAAAGTCTCCGCGGCGGACTCACCGCCTTTTCCGGAACGGACCTCTCCTTTGTGGGTATCTCCGAGCCGTTCAATGTGGCCGGCGGAGATACGAATTCTCACGTTTTGACGGTACTGATTCCCAAAAGCAACTATGACCGCCTGCTGCTGAAAAGCGGCGCGGAAATTGCCGGTCTGCTGCTGATGCTGGTGGTATTCACCGTGGGCTGCTGCCTGTTCTATACCCGCCGCTATCTGCGTCCCGTGCTGGGGGATATTGAGCGGTTGAAAGAAGAAAATTGCAGCTCACAAATGACCTTTGACGAGCTGCAGCCGGTATCCGAAAAGATTCGCTCCCATGAAAAGACGATGACCGTTCTGAAAGCGGAGCGGCAAGACGCACAAGACCGGGCGCAGCAGCTTTTGAATGAAAAGTTGGATTTGCAGGAACAGATGGTCGGCGCGCAAGAGCGGCTGAATGCATCGCAAGAGGAAGTCAGCCGTCTGGCTTATCTGCGAAAAAAAGAGCTTGACCCGGCCATCTATGACGATTTTCTGGAGGGGTATGCCCTGCTGACGGACAAAGAGCTTGCGGTATGCGACGCGTTGGTAAAAGGTCTCACCGCCCGGCAGTATGCGGAGCAAACCGGTACGGCGGTCAGTACTGTGGAGACCCACAGGAAAAATATCTACCGGAAAACAAATATCCATAGCGTCAAGCATCTACAGATTTGCTTTACTCTCATGCGGAAAGAACAGCAGATGGCGGAAAATCAAAGCGCAAAGTCCTGACAGTCATACAAAAAACGAGCGGACAATCCATTTTCGGGATTGTCCGCTCATTTTATCATTGGTTTGATGTTCACAGCCCGGAATCGGGTCTTTTCTTTCCGCTGCTTATGATTCGGTTATGCCAACTGCGCAACAGCGTTCAAAATCGTCTGATGCGCTTGCTCCACCTCTTCCAAATGGGTCCGGTCCGTCAACGGCTGATTGCCTCTCAGCTGCTCGGTCAGCGCATACGCCGCCGTATACAGCCGCTGAAATCCCAGATTCTGCGCCACACCTTTCAGCGTGTGGGCCATACGGAATGCCGTTTCCCAGTCGGCGGTTTCCACCGCAGTTTCCAAGGTACTCACAGTGGGGTCCGTGGGATATTTCCGTACAAATTTCTCAATCAATGCCGCGCTGGGAATTCGGTTGAACATTTCCTGATAATCCCCGCCTACTGCATCATACAACTGTTCCAAGTTCATTTTTCTGCACCTTCTGCTTTACGTTTTTCAGCCGCGATTCGTTTTTCACGGTACATGACACTGTCTGCCTGACGAATGGCCTCGCTCATGGGGTAGGTCTGATATCCCCCGCCGATGCTGATG
>CAJMMY010000258.1 GCA_905214605.1 uncultured bacterium
CACGGGGAAAAGTCCTTTCCGCCGTTCATGATGCTGGGCAGGGTGCTGGTGACGGAAAAGGGGGGCAGCACCACTTCTTTGTTGGTCAGCAGATGGAAAATTGCGGGAATCGTTTCCGTCAGGTGTTCCACCCGCCGTTGGGGGAGGGAAATATCCAACCATGCCAATCGGCTCCGGGCCTGTTTTTTCGCCGCGTCTTGTTTATCGCAGCGGTCGGAAAACGCCTGCAATTCCTGATACCACCGCTCGGAGCCCTCGTAGTCCATGGACAGTGCGCAGAGCATACTCATACCCTGCATCAAAGAGGGGGAGGCCAAAATCTCGGAATCCGGCAGATTGCGGTAGTATTTTTCCATCTCGCTGTAATGACCCATACCGGGGTGCAGCTCCCCGTTGCGAATCAGCAGCTCGGACACCTTGGAATGGTCACCGCTGAGGGAGTAACATTCCAATGCGTGGGCGTAGTCTTCTTGCAGCTCATAATACAATCCGCCCCGGCTGAACAGGGTTTTGCGCTTGTCCGGGGTGTATTCCCGCTCCATTTCCCAAAGCAGGAAGGACCGAAACTGGGGCCAGAAATGGAATCGCCGCATTCCGTCATACCGCAGCATGGTGGTGTTGGTCAAAAGCCACTCCAAAAGCGCTCCGGCATGGGCATCGCCGCTGACCATGCGGGCCATTTCCAAATCAAAGTGCTCAAAGGGCGCCAATTCCAGCAGAAAACGGCGCACGGGCAGGTCAAAGCGCCGGTAAACGGCGGTTTCGAAATAGGAAAAGACTTCCCGGTATGCCCGGTCCACAATCTCTGGACCGAAAGGCTTTCCGCCGGACATACAGCGGGCGGTGATGACCACGCCCAAAGGATAGCCGATGGATTGTTTCAGAATGCTGCTCAGCTCGCTGTCCGTAACGGCAATGTTCCGGTCGGCAAAGAATTTTCGGGTGTCTTCCCGGTCAAACAGCAAATCGTCTGCGTCAATCACGGTCATGAGACCGGCATACTGAAAAGCCTGCAAATACCCCGGCGGCGCGCCCCGGGAGAGAATCACGAACCGTTTCTCCGCGCTTGCGCGAATCAGGGCATAAAGGGCTTGCAGGTCGCGCTCTTCCTGCATTTGCTGGAAATCGTCAATCAGCATCACTTTCCAGTCACCCTGGAAATGCTCCGGAGAAAAATCCGGCATTTCTGCGGACAGACGGAGCACCTTTTCACCGGACAGCAGTGCATGGGCTACGGCGGTTTTTCCAAAGCCGCAGGGCGCGGAGAAAAAGAGAATTCGACCGCTGTGCATGAATGATTGGAATTGCTGTTGGATCGCGGGTTTCATCAATACGGGTTCCTGCATATTCGTCCCTCCTTGCAGATGGGGCATGGGCGCGTTCCGTAGGGAACCCTACGGAACAAGGGGGCGCCCCCTTGTTACAAGTCTTTCGACACTAAGCTACTTTTTATTATACCTGATAGGTGAAAATTGTAAATCATTCCAAAGTATGAGATTCTCGGATTTTTCTGGAAAAATGCCGGTTCCGACAAATAAAAAAGGGTGGGCACTTTGCCCACCCTTTCGGTGTTTGATGTTTACTTGAAGTAGCGTTTCAGCATGCCTTCCAGAGCTTTGCCGTGACGAGCCTCGTCGCGAGCCATCTCGTGAACGGTATCGTGAATTGCGTCCAGATTGTTCTTCTTTGCGCAGGATGCCAGAGCC
>CAJMMY010000259.1 GCA_905214605.1 uncultured bacterium
CACTCAGACCGAAACCTATTGCTCCACTTTCCGGAGCAAAGGCAACTGCACCTGCGATTAACGCATGCGCGGGGCGAAAGTTTCGCCCCGTACATACCGTTTCTGTTTAATTCAGTTCAGAAACCCATCCACCACGCGGATCATTTCCTCTTTTTCCGTGCAGCCGGTAAAGCGCACGGTTTTGTTTTTCAAAGCCGCCAACGGCGCCGGAGCCGTTACGGTTTTCTCCGTCAGCTGCTCCAGCAGCACCGTTCCCGGTGCGTCCGTCTGTTCTCCCAATGCCCGGAGAACGCTGTCGCAGAATTTGAACGGGCTTGCCGTAGACAGCACCACCGTAGGGGTTTTGTCCCCGGTTTCCCTGCGGTACTGTTCCAGAACGGAGTATGCCACCGCCGTATGGGGGTCCATCAGATAAGCTTCCCGCTGAAACACTTCCCGAATGGTTTCCATGGTCCGTGCATCATCGCAGCAGCCGGCCCAGAATTCCTCGGTCACTTTTTTCTTCAGTTCCTCAGACACCGTATACCGGCCGCTTTCCTTCAGTTCCTGCATGTAACCGGCCACCTGCCGGGCATCACCGGTCAGGCAATACAGCAGCCGTTCCAGATTACTGGACACCAGAATGTCCATAGACGGAGAGGTTGTGGTATAGAACGGACGGTTCCGGTCATAGGTTCCGGTGCGGATAAAGTCGGTCAGCACGTTGTTGGCGTTGGACGCGCACACCAGCTTATGAACCGGCAATCCCATCTGCTTGGCATACCAGCCCGCCAGAATGTCGCCGAAATTGCCCGTGGGCACCACAAAGTTCACCGGGTCGCCCAGCGTCACTTTGCCACTGTTGACCAAATCGCAATAGGCGGAGAAATAATACACCACCTGCGGCAGCAGACGGCCCCAGTTGATGGAGTTGGCAGAAGACAGGAACCAGCCCTTTTGACCCAGCTGCTCGGCGAATTCTTCGTTGCCGAAAATCAGTTTCACACCGGTCTGTGCATCGTCAAAGTTGCCCTTTACCGCGGAAACCAGAACATTTTTCCCGCTTTGCGAAGTCATTTGCAGTTTCTGCACATCGGACACACCGTTTTCCGGGTAGAACACGATAATCTTCGTCCGGGGAATATCCGCAAAGCCTTCCAGCGCCGCCTTACCGGTATCTCCGGAGGTGGCCACCAGAATGCACACTTCCCGCTCCTCGCCGCATTTTTTCAAAGAGGCGGTGAGCAAATGGGGCAGCATCTGCAGCGCCATATCCTTAAACGCGCAGGTAGGGCCATGATACAGCTCCAGAACTGCCGTTCCGTCCTGCAGCATTTTCACGGGAGCCACGGCTGCATTATCAAACTGACTGCCGTAGGCCGCTGCCACGTCTTCTTCCAGTTCTGCCCGGCTGAAATCTTCCAGATACTGTTCCAAAACAAACAGCGCTCTGTCCTGATAACGCATACCGCACAGTTTCCCCAGCATTTCCCGGTCCACCGTCGGAATCACTTCCGGCACAAACAGACCGCCGTCCGGCGCCAGACCGGATGCAATGGCTCTGGCAGCACTCACGCGCTTGCCGCTGTCCCTGGTACTTGTGTACATCATGGTAAATCCCTTCCCTAAGTCTTTCAAAATGCGTTTTCCAGTTGTCGGATACGGAGTTCCCGCCCCGTTCCGATCATTTCTATAACATCAAACCGGGGCTGCAAATCCCAATCAT
>CAJMMY010000260.1 GCA_905214605.1 uncultured bacterium
AACGGCTACTATGCGTGTGGGATGCAGAACCGCATCACGTATTTCGACATTTTCTTCCGGTCGGTGCCGGACGGCGGCGGATTTGCCATTGCCTGCGGTCTTGAGCAGGTCATAGACTATATCGAAAATCTGCATTTTGACGAAGAGGACATTGCCTATCTCCGCGGCCGGGGTATTTTCTCCGAGGGCTTTTTGGAGTACATGGCAAACTTCAAATTCACCGGCGACGTTTGGGCTATTCCGGAAGGCACGCCCATTTTCCCCGGCGAACCCATTATGATTGTCCGCGCTCGGGCCATTCAGGCGCAGCTAATGGAAACCTTCCTGCTGCTGACCCTGAACCACCAGAGCCTGATTGCAACCAAAGCCAACCGTATTTGCCGGGCCGCAGAGGGCCGGGCTGTTCTGGAGTTCGGCTCCCGCCGGGCACAGGGCGCCGACGCTGCCATTCTGGGCGCGCGGGCAACCTATATCGGCGGCTGCGCCGGTACCGCCTGCACCATTTCCGACGAGCTGTACGGTGTGCCCGCCGGCGGCACCATGGCCCATGCATGGGTGCAGATGTTCGATTCCGAGTACGAGGCATTCAAGGCTTACTGCGAGGTTTATCCGGACAATGCCGTTCTACTGGTGGACACCTATGACACCTTGAAACAGGGCATTCCCGATGCCATCAGAGTGTTCAACGAAGTGCTGAAACCGAAAGGCATTACCAAGTGCGGAATCCGTCTGGACTCCGGCGACATTGCTTATCTGACCAAAAAAGCGCGGAAAATGCTGGACGATGCCGGTTGGACCGAATGCACCATCACCGTATCCAACGCACTGGACGAGCATCTGATTCGGGAGCTGCTCCGTCAGGGCGCGCAAATCAACACCTTCGGTGTGGGCGAGCGTATGATTACCTCCAAATCCGAGCCCGTGTTCGGCGGCGTGTACAAGCTGTGCGCTGTGGAGACGGCAGACGGCACCATCATTCCGAAAATCAAAATCAGCGAGAACGTGGCAAAAATCACCATTCCCGGTTTCAAAAAGGTTTACCGTTTCATCGAAAAGGAAACCGGCAAGGCTCATGCAGACTATATCTGTCTCCATGACGAAACCCCGGACATGAGCAAGGACCTGACCATTCGCGATCCCAACGCAACCTGGAAAGAGCTGACCCTGGAGGCCGGCAAGTTCGAGGCGCGGGAGCTGCTGGTGCCTATTTTTGTCAACGGCGAACAGGTGTATCAGTCCCCCGCTCTGCCGGAAATCAAGGATTACTGCGCACAGCAGATTGAGACGCTTTGGCCGGAGGTCACCCGGTTTGACTATCCCCATAACTACTATGTGGACCTGTCCGATACCCTGCTGGAGCTGCGCAATCACATGCTCACGGAAAAGAAGAGCCAGAACTGAGGTTGCCCGCCATGAACGCAGAATCCCGCAGACAGGCTATTCTGAATCAACTGGCGCAGTCAAAGGCGCCCCTTTCCGCCAGCGCACTGGCCACCCGCTTTTCCGTCAGCCGACAGATTATTGTGGGGGATATTGCCCTGCTCCGGGCCGCCGGAGCGGAAATTTCCGCAACCCCCCGGGGCTATCTGCTCCATCAGGAGCAACCCGGTTTGTTGAAAACCGTGGCTTGCGTCCATGACGCGGAACAAACGGAAGAAGAGCTTTGCATTATGGTAGACAACGGCTGCA
>CAJMMY010000261.1 GCA_905214605.1 uncultured bacterium
ATCCGGGCAGCTCCGTGACCGGGGCGGGATTCTCATAGGGGGTGTCATACACCGCGGTTTTCAGCTGCCACAGATGCTTTTCCAACGGCAGCGCCCGAATGAGCAGACCGCCCGGAGCAAGCACCCGATGAAACTCGGCCAATTCTTCCGGGGAGAACACGTTCAGTACGCTGTCGCAGCTGCCGTCTGCCATGGGAATGTGGGCCGTACTGGCAACTGCCAGATGGTTCAGCCCCCGCTTGGCTGCCTGCCGCAGGGCGTCCCGGGAAATATCCACACCCACGGTGATCGGCTGCAGGGCTTGCAGTTGATGGTCCAGCCATGCGGTATACCAGCCCTCGCCGCAGCCGGCATCGAGAATTGTCATGCCCTGCCGGGTGCGCAGCTGCAATCCTTCCAAAAGCGCCTGACGCACCAGAGCATAATAGCCTTTTTCCAGAAATTGGCTGCGGGAAAGGACCATCTGCCGGTCGTCACCGTGACGTTTTTTGCCGGATTGGTTGGAAAGCAGCAGATTCCAGTATCCGTATTTATTGCGGTCAAAACTATGTCCTGCCGGACAGCGGACGGTTTGTTCGCCGGAGAGCGCCTCGCCGCACACCGGGCAGGAAAAGGGAACGGTCATCATAGAAACCTCGTTTCAAGCGTATGGAACCGGCAGCCGAAGATTCAGCTGCCGGTCCGATGGTGTTGGAAATCAGCCGAATACCGCCAGCAGGAAACCGGCAGCCACGGCGGAGCCGATGACGCCGGCCACGTTGGGGCCCATTGCATGCATCAGCAGGAAGTTGGACGGATTGGCTTTCTGACCCTCGGTCTGCGCCACACGGGCAGCCATGGGCACGGCGGAAACGCCGGCGGAGCCAATCAAAGGATTGATACGGCCGTGGGTCAGACGGCACATCAGTTTACCAAACAGCAGACCGCCCACAGTGGAGAAAGAGAATGCCAGCAGACCCAGAACGATAATGGACAGGGTCTGGAAATTCAGGAATCGGTCGGCCACGGTGGTGGCGCCAACGCTGACGCCCAGGAAAATGGTCACGATATTCATCAGACCGTTTTGAGCGGTGTCGGACAGACGGTCGGCGCAGCCGCACTCCCGCCACAGATTGCCCAGCATCAAGCAGCCAATCAACGGTGCGGTAGAGGGCAGCAGCAGAATTACGAAAGCGGCAACCACAATGGGGAAGAGAATCTTTTCCTTTTTGGAAACGGGACGGAGCTGCTCCATCTTAATGCTGCGCTCTTCCTCGGTGGTGAGCAGGCGCATAATGGGGGGCTGAATCATGGGAATCAGCGCCATGTAAGAGTAGGCTGCAATGGCGATGGCGCCCAACAGATGGGGAGCCAGTTTTGAGGCCAGATACAGCGCCGTGGGGCCGTCAGCACCGCCTACAATACCGATAGACGCGGCCTCCGGACCGGAAAAGCCCAGAACAATTGCCAGCAGGAATGCGGCATACACGCCCAGCTGCGCAGCGGAGCCCAACAGCAGGCTTTTGGGGTTGGCAATCAGCGGACCGAAGTCCGTCATAGCGCCCACACCCAAGAAAATCAGAGACGGATACACACCGGATTTCACGCCGATGTACAGAATATCCAGCAATCCGCCGTCATGGACAATGGAGCCGTAGCCTTCCAGTCTGTTTTTCCCTTCGCATTCACCGTTCCCG
>CAJMMY010000262.1 GCA_905214605.1 uncultured bacterium
CTGCTGTATCATCTGGAGCCGGAGGAGGATATGACCGAAAAGCGGTACTTCCCCGCCCAGCAAGTGGAAACCGTGCGCGCCATTCACGATTATATGCTCCGGCAGCTGGACCATCATTCCACCCTGCTGCAGCTGTCAGAGCAGTTTGAAATCCCACTGACCGCCATGAAAGCCTGTTTCAAAGCGGTTTACGGAAATTCGGTGTATGCCTTTGTCCGCGGCTGCCGCATGGAGTATGCCGCGCAGCTGCTCCGAGAAACAACGGATACCATCGCCGACATTTCCACTAAAGTGGGTTATGACAACTCCAGTAAATTTGCAGACGCTTTCCGCACTGAGCAGGGTATGCTCCCCTCGGAATATCGGAAACAGTGCGCCAAGCAAGCGCAAACCAACGAAATATACGAAACGTCCGCCGGGAATGGATAATTCTCCGGCGGACGAAAAAAGCTGCCCGCACGCACTGTGCAGGCAGCTTTTATTTTTTGATTACAAATCAGAAGGATTTTTCGTTTCTTCCGTGTCGGACTCCGGTTTCTCTTCCGTTGTGGGTGCTGCCGGAGCGTCAATGCCGTCAAACATGGCAATGTGCTTTGCAGCCCGTTCCACCGTACCGTCATCTTTCACCGGGGGCAGCTGCTTGTGCTCGCAGACATAAGCAAAATCTGCGCCCTCCATGCTCTCATGGACCAACAGATAATCCGCCACCATACGCAGCTCATCTTCATGTGCCAGCAGAATTTCCCGGCACTTTGCGTATGCCTCGTCGAAGATTTTCTTCACTTCTTCATCAATCACCGCAGCAGTTTCCTCGGAGTAGCTCTTGGTCTGACCAAAATCACGGCCGATGAAAATGCTGTGATCAGAGGAATCAAAGCTGATGGGTCCCAACCGCTCGCTCATACCGTAAACGGTCACCATGTTCCGGGCAATGCTGGTTGCCTGATGGATATCACCGGAAGCGCCGGTGGAAATATCGTCCAGGAACAGCTGCTCGGAAATCCGTCCGCCCAGTGCCATGACGATGTTCTCAAACATTTCACTGCGGGAAGTAAAGCTCTTATCCTCATCGGGACGGAACAGAGTGAAACCGCCGGCGCCGCCGCGGGGAATGATGGTGATATAATGCACCGGGTCGGTATGGGCCAGATATCTGCCGGCAATGGCATGACCTGCCTCGTGATATGCCGTCAGTTTCTTTTCCTTCTCGGTGATGACCCGGCTCTTCTTCTCCGGACCCATTTCCACCTTCAGAATGGCTTGGTCAATATCGTCCTGCACAATGAACTTCCGCTTGTTGCGAACAGCCAGCAGTGCTGCCTCGTTCAGCAGGTTTTCCAGATCTGCGCCGGTGAATCCGGGGGTACCCCGCGCAATGCTCTTCAAATCCACATCGTCTGCCAAGGGCTTGCCTCTGGCATGAATCTTCAGAATTGCCTCACGGCCCTTCACGTCCGGAGCGCCCACATAAATGCGGCGGTCAAAACGGCCGGGACGGAGCAATGCGTTATCCAGAATATCCGCGCGGTTGGTTGCAGCCATGACAATCACGCCGGAGTTGGACTCAAAGCCGTCCATTTCCACCAGCAGCTGGTTCAAAGTCTGTTCCCGTTCGTCATGTCCGCCGCCCAGACCGGAGCCGCGCTGAC
>CAJMMY010000263.1 GCA_905214605.1 uncultured bacterium
GTTCCAAAGGGCACCTGCTCGGAAATCAGAATGGGGAGCATTTCATCACTGGTTGCCAGAAATACCGCCACCAAGGTTCCCACCGTCAGTGTACCGGCAGAAAACAAGCTTGCCGCCGCTGCGGAAAATCCGCATTCCGGCACGATGCCCACAATGGCGCCCACAATGGGGTCGAACCACCGGGTGTTTCCCACCAGACGGGTCATTCTGCCGCTCAAGTGCCCCTCTACCGACTCCAAAAACAAATACGTCAGAAACAAAATGGGAATCAGCAGGATTGTATCCTTCAATGCATCTAAGATTACTTCGCTCATAGTACCTATCTTTCTTTACAATATTTTCCGTTATAAACACTTTATTATACCATAGTTGTCAAGTAGTTTATCCCGATTTTCCGGCCGTTTCTTTGGATTTTTTGACCTTTTTTTGATTTTCTCTCGATTTTATTTCTTTGATGCCACACAAATTCCGTTTTTACTTGCAATTCGCGGCTTTTCCCAGTATACTGTCAAAAGACTTCCGCATCAGTTTCGATGCATTTAAATCAGTATTTTCAAAAGTAAGAGGTTTTTTCAATGAATATCATCAACATTCCCAGAGGATATCGTCCTCCGCTGGATACGTACGATTTGCAGCGCGCCATTGAGTTCATCAAAGGTGAATTTCAGGTGCATTTGGGCAAGCAGATGCATCTGAAACGGGTTTCCGCCCCGCTGTTTGTAACCACCGCCTCCGGTCTGAATGATAACCTGAGCGGCATTGAACATCCGGTAACGTTCACCATTCCCGCGCTGGGCACTCAGGTGGAAATCGTGCAGTCTCTGGCAAAATGGAAACGTCTGGCATTGAAACGGTATGACTTCCATGTGGGCAACGGTCTGTACTGCGATATGAACGCAATCCGCCCGGAGGAATCTCCCTTTGACAACCTGCACTCCGCTTACGTGGACCAGTGGGACTGGGAAAAGGTGATTACCCGGGAAGAGCGGAATCTGGATACGCTGAAAGACTCCGTGCAGCGCATCATTCACGCGGTGTCCGACACCCATGAGGCACTGAAAAAAGAATTCCCCACCATTTCCACGGAAATTGACCGTGACGTGGTATTCGTAACCAGCCAGGAGCTGGAAGACCGCTATGCCGGAAAGGGTTACACCTCTTCCCAGAAAGAAACCCAGTTCATGAAAGACACCGGCGCAAAGAGTGTGTTCCTGATGCAAATCGGCGGCAAGCTGAAATCCGGTCAGCCGCACGACGGTCGGGCTCCCGACTATGACGACTGGGCGCTGAACGGCGATATTCTGATTTGGGACGAAATTCTGGGCCGTTCCGTGGAGCTGAGCTCTATGGGTATCCGCGTAGACGCAGAATCCATGAGCCGTCAGCTGTCTCTGGCCGGCTGCGATGCCCGCCGGGAGCTGCCGTTCCACAAGATGGTGCTGAACAATGAGCTGCCCTTGACCATGGGCGGCGGCATCGGTCAGAGCCGTCTGTGCATGCTGCTCATCGGTACCTGCCACATTGGCGAGGTGCAGGCAAGCGTGTGGAATCAAGCCACCTATGATGCTTTTGCAGAGGCCGGCATTACCCTGCTGTAATCAATAGAATTCTGACAACAAAAAG
>CAJMMY010000264.1 GCA_905214605.1 uncultured bacterium
AAAATTGCTGCTGTACGGCGGAGCCATTCAGCAGGCCGGTTCGGTGAAAGGCAAGGCCACGGCCCGCCACGCCGTTTCCGACTGGATGGAGCTGGAAAAGCAGCGCGGCATTTCCATCACCTCCTCCGTGATGCAGTTTGAGTACGAGGGCTACTGCATCAATATTCTGGATACCCCCGGCCATCAGGACTTCTCCGAGGATACCTATCGGACGCTGATGGCAGCCGACAGCGCCGTGATGGTCATCGACGCGGCAAAGGGCATCGAGCCTCAGACCCGCAAGCTGTTCAAAATCTGCGCCATGCGGCATATTCCCATTTTCACGTTCATCAACAAATTGGACCGTGAAGCGCGGAGCCCCTATGACTTGATGGAGCAGCTGGAAACAGAGTTCGGCATCGGCACCTATCCCATGAACTGGCCCATCGGCTGCGGCAGCGACTTCAAGGGCGTGTATGACCGGGAGCGGAACGAGATTCTGGCTTTCAACGAGTTTCATCGCGGTCAGACCAAGATTCGGGCCATCGAGTGTTCTCTGGAGGATACCGACCGTCTGGACGAGCTGATTGGCGAAAAGCTCCGCCGGACCTTGACCGATGACATTGAGCTGCTGGACGGCGCCGGATATGAGTTTGACATTGACGCAGTCCGTCAAGGCCGTCTGTCTCCGGTGTTCTTCGGCTCGGCATTGAATAACTTCGGCGTGGAGCCTTTCTTGGAACACTTCCTGAAAATGACCATGCCCCCCTTGCCCCGTGTCTCCGGCGAGGAAATTGTGGACCCCTTTGACCCCACATTCTCCGCCTTTGTGTTCAAAATTCAAGCGAATATGAACAAGGCACACCGGGACCGCATCGCATTTATGCGAATCTGCTCCGGTAAGTTTGAGCGGGATAAGGAATATTATCACGTGCAGGGCGGCAAGTCCCTCCGTCTGGCGCAGCCGCAGCAGTTGATGGCAGACGACCGGGCGATCATTGACGAGGCTTATGCGGGAGATATTATCGGCGTGTTCGACCCGGGTATTTTCTCCATCGGCGATACCGTGTGCGACAAGAGCCATAAGGTGCAGTTTGAGGGCATTCCCACCTTTGCACCGGAGCATTTCTCCGCCATCGAGCGAACCGACACCATGAAACGCAAGCAGTTTGAAAAGGGCATTGCCCAGATTGCCCAGGAAGGCGCCATTCAGATTTTCCATGAGCCGTATACCGGCGTGGAGGAAGTCATTGTGGGCGTTGTGGGCGTTCTGCAGCTGGAAGTGCTGGAGTATCGTCTGAAAACCGAGTACGGCGTGGACGTGCGCCGTCGGGATTTGAGCTATGAGCATGTGCGGTGGATTGTGGGCGACGATGTAAAGCCCTCCGACCTGAATCTGACCTCCGACACCAAGTGGGTGCAGGACTTTAAGGGCCGCAACCTGCTGCTGTTCACCAATCCTTGGAACATCACCTGGGCATTGGAAAAGAACCCCGGTCTGGAGCTGATGGAGTTTTCTAAGAACTAAACGTCACATTATTTCAAAAACAACTCATTATGTAAACTGTTTCCTAAGAAGAAGGCACCCGGGAATCCAAAGGGCGGGAGCCCTTTGGTCGTTTCAAGGGGTCCG
>CAJMMY010000265.1 GCA_905214605.1 uncultured bacterium
GTGGTGTGATACTCAGATTTCAATTCGCTATCCAGACGAGCGCATACGGTCTGAATGACAGCGGCATCGGCGGCAGACAGCACGGCGGTTGCCTCCCGGGGGATTGCGTTATCTTTCAAACCGCCCCGGACGGAAACCAGACGCAGGTCGGTTTCCAGACTGCATGCATTCAGCACCCGGCCCAGCAGCATGCTGGCATTGCCCAGACCCTTGTCGATTTCCACACCGGAATGACCGCCCCGGAGACCGCCTACGGTCACGGTGCAGAGCGTACCGTCAAAAGCGGTTCGCTGTACGGGCAGGGTGCAAATCGTGCGGTTTCCGCCGGCGCAGCTGACGGTGAACACACCCTCTACCTCGGAGTCCAGATTCAGCATCCGGCGGCCTTTCAGCATGGAAACATCTTCCATACCCACAGCGCCCAGCATACCGATTTCCTCGTCCACGGTCAAAACTGCCTCCAGACGGGGGTGGGCAATGTCATTTGCGTCCAGAATTGCCAGCGCCATAGCAACGGCAATGCCGTCATCGCCGCCCAATGTGGTGCCTTTTGCATAAATAGTGTCGCCGTCCACAGCCAAATCCAGACCCTCCGCGGCCATATCCTTGCGGCAATCGGGTGCCTGCTCGCAGACCATATCCATGTGACCCTGAAGAATCACCGGTTCTGCGGATTCATAGCCGGGGGTAGCCTCTTTGATGATGACCACATTGTTCATTGCGTCCTGATAGGCCTCCAGATTCCGGCTCCGGGCAAAATCCATCAGCCAATCGCTGACGGCTTTGGTGTTGCCGGATCCGTGGGGAATGGCGCACAGCTCTTCAAAAAAACGGAACACGCTTTTCGGTTCCAGATGTTCTAAAACGGACATGAGAAAGACTCCTTGCTTTGATTATTTTTTCAAACGATATTTGTTCTTACCGGCAGGCTCCAGATACTGCTGCTCCAGCAGAAAGGTGATGACCTGATCGGCGGCTTGCTTGCCGTTCTGGATTTTCACCTTCTGCCGGGACCAGAACGGACCCACGGAGATTCCGCTGATGAGCTCAGCGATTTCCGATTTGGTAATGGTATCGTGCTTTTTCAGATATTTGACCACCTTGCTCCCGCAGGCACTCATTAAGCTGCGCTGCAGGTCTTCCTGCTGATCAATGGACTTTTTCAGCCCCCAAGCATAGACAATGGCGCCGGCAACGGCAAACATGGCAATGCCAACAATGATTTGCATGGTGCTCATTTCGGCTGCTTGTCCTTTCCGACGTAGTAGACGAATCCGTTGTTCCGCAGAATCTGCATATACTTGGTCAAACGGGGATACAGCGGCTCGGCAGCGTCACCGAATTCCGCCTTCACCAACAGAGCGATGTCGCCTACGGTCCGCTGACCGTCAATCAACGGGAAGATAAAGCTGCCCATGGCGTCCAAATCAATATGGCTGACCCGGGGACGATGAAAGAATTTCTGGGCAATCCAAGGGTAAAATCCTTTATGTACCATGTGAATGGTGACTTTCCCGGTTTCGTCTGCCGCCCAACTGTTTCTGGGGGAGACGGCGGGAATATAATCTAAGTAGTTTTCTTGTTTCTTTGCCATAGC
>CAJMMY010000266.1 GCA_905214605.1 uncultured bacterium
TGGGTCATGCGCCGCCGGGTGTAGGTGGAAAGAGATTCCAAATACCGCCGGGACCCCTCGGCATAGAGTACACCCAATGCCAAGGAGGACTTTCCGGAGCCGGAAACCCCGGCAATGCCCACGATTTGATTCAGCGGAACATCGACGTCGATGTTTTTCAGATTATGGACCCGGGCGCCCCGAATCTCAATGTGGTCAATCATGATTTAACCTCCCGGAGATGCCATTTTTTCCCGAATGACATCAATCAGTGTTTTGTCGGCGGGGAGCCAGTTTACATCGTCCAGCTCCGCTTTCGTCAGCCACCGGGCGGCGGACGCCTCTTTCAGCACCAGCTCGCCCCGGAGAATTTCACAGAAAAAGCAGTCCATGGACAGATGAAATGCAGGGTAGTCATATTCAATGGTGCCAATAAGGTCATGCACGGCAATTTCTGTGTCCAGCTCTTCCAGAATCTCCCGCCGGAGCGCTTGCTGCGGCGTTTCGCCGACCTCGATTTTGCCGCCGGGAAATTCCCATTGCCCTTTGTATTCGCCGTAGCCCCGGGCAGTGGCATAGACCCGATGAATGGCATTGACGTTGTCGCATAGTACGGCGGCAACAACCCGTATCGTCTTCATGTGAACCCTTCTTTACACGTTTTCCTTATCATATTCGGAAATTGTGGGAAAGTCAACGGACTGCCTCCGGAAAAGAAAATCAGCCTGACCGTGAGATCAGGCTGATTGGGTGTAAAATTCAATTATGCGTTGGAGGCATCCATCAGTGCGGTGAAGAAGGGGAGATAGGAATCGTCGCCTTCCACCACCATCCATTCGGGGTGGAACTGCACACCCAGCATGAAGGTTTTGTCGGTCATCTGCAGACCTTCTACAATGCCGTCGGTGGCCCATGCGATTTCAGTCAGACCGTCGCCAACGGTGTGGATTCCCTGATGATGCCAGGAATTCACATTCAACGTATCGGTGCCCATAATGGAGTAAATCAGACTGTTGGGGTCGATGGTAATGTCATGGTAGGTGAAGTCCACCAGCTCCGGGTCGCGATGCTGCAGGTCGGTGTCATACATCGTGGGAATATCCTGATACAGCGTACCGCCGCAGACGGTGTTCATCATCTGCATGCCCCGGCAGGTTGCCAGCGTGGGGAAATCCTCTTCCATGGCTGCGGTGAGCATCCAGTAGTCGGAGGTGTCCCGGGCGGGATTGATCTCTTCCAAGTATTCGTTGGGCTCCTCGCCGTAGTAAGAGGGGTCAATGTCCTCGCCGCCGGTCATAATCAGCGCGTCAACGGTTGCCAGCTGCTCTTTTGCCTCTTCCAGATTGGTGACCTGCGCCAACAGCACCGGCTCGCCGCCGGCAGCGGTGACTGCGTCAATATAAGCCTGGGTATCCTCGTCTACCTCGCCGTTTTCAAAATCGGCCAGCCAAGCCAGACCCACCCGAACGGGTTCGGTCTGCGCACCGGTGTCGGGCGTAGCGGTGGGGGCAGGGGTTTCGGCTTTCTGACCGCAGCCGGACAACAGCGCAGCGGACAGTGCCACGGTAACAACCGCGGACAGAACGTTTTTCTTTTTGAACAGATTCATGATAC
>CAJMMY010000267.1 GCA_905214605.1 uncultured bacterium
GTCATGCGCTCTGACGGAACTGTCCTCGCACGGAAGTTCATCGACTTCCCGAGTGAAAAAGACCGGTTAGACACGCAATTGGGCCGCGCACGCAGAGGTCAGCGGGAGCATGGTCATAAGGGCGGGAACCTGCACATGAAGAAGGCTGCTCGCATCAACGAAGATTTGTCCAAGAAGGTAGCTCCCGCCATCGTGCGGTATGCGGTCTCTGTTGGGGCTGACGTTATCGTGATGGAGCACCTTGACTTCAAAGGAAAGAAACCGAAACATAAGAAACAGCGGCTCCACATGTGGAGAAATCGCGACATTCAGAAAATCGTCATGCACCAGGCACATCGCAGCGGCATCCGGGTGAGCTTCGTCAACGCCAGAAATACCAGCAGGCTTGCCTTCGACGGCACTGGCAAAGTAGTTCGGGATAAGAACAATATGGCACGATGCCGGTTCTCTTCTGGGAAACAGTACAATAGCGACCTGAATGCCAGCTACAATATTGGCGCTCGCTACTTCATCCGCGAATACTTAAAACCCTTTCCGGCAACGGATAGGTCTTCACTCCTGGCAAAAGTTCCAGAAGTGGAGCGAAGAACAATCTGTACATTATCCACCCTCATTAGCCTCTATGCGGTACTGAGCTGTCAACCAGCATCAGCCTCTGAGTTTTGGCCGCACGGTGGAAATGAGTCTGGGGTCTAAAGCCCCGGAAGCACCATCCATAGCGGTCACGCTTGGGCGGTGAGGTTCACACATCAAACGTAAGGGAAACAAACGGAAAGAACAGATAAGGAGGAACCGTGAACAAACGATTTAACCGGGATTCGGAATACTTTGGTTGGGGCATAACGGCTTTTTGCGTGCTGGCAGGGTGCATTTTGTTTTACCTGCTGGTGGGTCACCTGCGGATTGTAGGCGGAGTGATTCAGTACATTCTGCAGATGCTCAGCTCATTTATTTGGGGATTTTTGATTGCGTACATTCTGCTGCCCATGTCTCGGTGGCTGGAATATAAGGTATTCGGTCCCATCGCCAAATCGGCAAGCCACGGGAAGTGGAAGTGCGGCGGCGCGCCCCGTATGCTGTCCATTTCCATTGCGGTGATTACGGCATTGGCTGTGATTGTGATTATGTTCCGGTTGATTCTGCCGTCGATTTACACCAGTGTGGAAAGTATGGTGGTCAACTACAACAGCTATGTGGATACGCTGATCAATTTGATTGAGCGGCTGTTCGAGGATAACCCGGATTTGGGCAATCAGCTGGAGAGTATGGCAACCGACGCCTCCAACGATTTGCTGAACTGGGTGAGCACCAAGTTCCTGCCTCAGATGGGCAGCTTCATCACCAATGTGACCACCGGTGTGTATCTGGTGCTGAAATTCCTGCTGAACATTGCCATCGGCTTTGTGGTGGCTTGCTATGTGCTGTATAACCGTGAGGGTTTTTCCGCCAATGTGAAAAAGCTGCTGTACAGCGCTTTCGGTATCCGTCGGGCAGAGCAGATTCTGAACATTCTGCACTTTGCCGATGACGCCTTTATGGGATTCCTCAGCGGCAAGGTTCTGGATTCTCTGATTATCGGCTGCATCACC
>CAJMMY010000268.1 GCA_905214605.1 uncultured bacterium
CCCGCTGAAGAGCCCAAAGAATCCACCGATAAGGAAACCGCAGAATAAGTTCCATGATTGCAATTCAATCCTCCGTATGTTTTGTCATGCGGAGGATTTGTTGCATCTGTTTCCCATGAGCGCTTTTCCCCAGTCAGCCAAGGACAATTCCTTTTTCCCGAGGAAATTTGTGGATATTGGGGATAGGCCCGCCGCAGGGGATATGTTAGAATAAGGGCGTTTCATGCGATAAAACCATAAAAGAGAATGTTTTGGGGGATTCTATGGGTTCAAAGAATACTTCCGCTGCCGTGGCGGAAACCAAGCATACCGTTTTAATGACCGAGGGCAGCATTTTCAAAAATCTGCTGCTGTTCGCCATTCCGCTGATTTTGGGCAATCTGCTCCAACAAATGTACAACACGGTGGACTCCATTATTGTGGGAAACTGGGTGGGCAGCAATGCGCTGGCCGCCGTTGGCTCCAGTACCTCTCTGATTTACCTGCTGATTGCATTCAGTCAAGGTGCCTCCGTGGGTGCCGGTGTGGTGGTTTCCCAGTATCTGGGTGCCCGGGAGGCGGACGAAATTCATGACGCGGTTCACACCGCGCTGTCCATCGCCGTCATTCTGGGCATTTTGCTGAGCATCGGCGGAATTCTGTTCACCCGGACTTTGCTGATTTGGATGGACACGCCGGACGAGGTTCTGGACGAGGCTGTGACCTATCTGAAGATTTACTCCGGCGGTCTGATTTTCAGTGTTGTTTACAACATGGCTGCCGGAATCCTCAATGCCGCGGGCAACTCCCGCCGTCCTTTGATTTACTTGGGGGCCGCCGCCGTGACAAATATCGTGCTGGACCTGATTCTCATTGCCGGACTGCGCATCGGCGTTGCCGGTGCCGCCATTGCCACGGATCTGAGCCAGTTCGTTTCCTGCGTGTTGGCATTGTACTTTCTGACAAAAGTGCCCGCAGACTATCGGATTTGTCTGAAAGATATCCGGCTGCGGAAATCCATGGCGCTGCGCATCGTTCGCATCGGTCTGCCTGCGGGAATTCAGAATATGGTCATTTCTCTGTCCAATATTCTGGTGCAAGCCAGCGTCAACCACTTCGGTCCCACCGCCATGGCAGGATTCGGCGCTTATATGAAGGTAGACGGATTCAACATCATGCCGGTGATGAGCTTCAGTATGTCTGCCACCACCTTTGTGGGACAAAACTACGGTGCCGGCAAGCTGGACCGGGTGAAAAAGGGCATGTGGGTCACCATTGTCATGGGCATTGTGTATACCCTTTTGGTCGGCGCCCTGCTGCTGTACTTCTCCGAGCCGGTGATGCGGCTGTTTGACCCGAATCCGGAGGTCATTGCTTACGGACAAAGCGCCATCAAATACTTCTGCCCGTTCTACTGGCTACTGGCCATTCTCCATGGCTTGGCAGGCACCGTCCGGGGCACCGGCAAGAGCATTCCCCCGATGATGATTCTGCTGATTTCCCTGTGTGCATTCCGCATCGCCTGGCTGTGGTTTGTGCTGCCCACGGCGGCGCTCTCGGTGCCCGTCTGCTTCCCT
>CAJMMY010000269.1 GCA_905214605.1 uncultured bacterium
GGACGAGCTTTCCGATTTTGTGCCCGGTTTTCTGGCAGACGGCACAACAGCGGACGGAAAGCTGCTTGTATTCCCCGTCTCCAAATCCACGCAGCTTTTGATGTGCAACGGCAGCGGCTTTGACCGTTTCTCCAAAGCCACCGGCGTTACCTATGATGACCTGTCCACGTGGGAAGGCTTTTATGACGCCGCGGGAACTTTCTATGACTGGTCCGGCAAGCCGTTTTGCGCCTTGGACTATCCCATTCGCGCCGTGGAATTGAATGCCATGGAACACGGCTGCAATGATTTTTACACCGAAAACGGGTGGTATGATACAAACAACGCCGCTTTCAAGGAAAGCTGGATGCAGTTCGCCCGCGCCCTTGTGCAAGGACATGTGGTGGTTTCCGATTTGTACTCCAACACGCAGGTTATGACCGGCGATGTGGTCTGCGGTTTGGGCTCTTCCGCTGCAATTCTTTATTACAATGATACGGTTACTTACCGGGACAATACCCAAGAGCCCATGAATCTTCACGTATTGCCCATGCCGAAAGCCGCCGGCTGCGACGCGCTGATGACTCAAGCAGGCGTTGGGCTTTGCGCATATAAAACCACCGACCAAAAAGCAGAGGCTGCCGCACTCTTCGTCCATTGGCTGACGGAGGCGGAGCGAAATCTGAACTTTGTGGCGCAGACCGGATATATGCCGGTGCGAAATGGTGCGTTTGACGCCATTGCCGATTACGAAAACTTCCCGGAGCCGGTGGAGAGCTATCAGCAGCTGTATGCAGCGCTGCAGCAAATGCAGTCCGACTATACCCCCGTGTCCGAGCCCCGCTTTGACGGCTATTACAGCAGAGTCGGAATTCTCTACGATGGTCTGCGGAAAATGCAGCAGGAGCTGCCTGCCCGTGCCGCTGCCGGGGAAGATGTGGAAACCTTGGCTGAGGAAACTTGGGCGCTGTTGTGCTCCATTCACTAAGAAATTTGTCGCGTTGAAAGGATGGTGAGGGTTTATGTCCGGCGTTTCCTTTTCCAAACTGAAACGAGCAAAGCCCTCCATGCGCAGGCGCTTGTTTCTCTATATGGGTGCTTTGGCAGTGCTGCTGTTGGCAGCGCTGCTGATTGCGTTGCTCCTATTGGGACAGCTGAAAAGTCCTCAAGCCGAAACCTATAAGTCGCTGACCTTTCAAATGGGTGCCTTTCGGGCAGATATGACCTCACTTTGGCGGAATGTTTCCGTAATGGGAGTGCATCTTTCCGAAGATATGACCGATTTAATTGAGGACCAAACGCCGGATTTTTCCGCATTGAGCGGGAATGTGGACGCCGTGGAGGCGCTGCAGGAAGATATGCTGGAGCCCTTGTGCCAGTATGCCCGGCAGACGGATTGCTCCGGTGCGTTTGTTGTACTCAATACGTCTCTGAATACCGATGTCAATTCCGGTTCTCACAGCGGTCTTTATGTGCAGCGCAGCAATGCCGAGCACACCACCGGCGACCTGCTGCTTTACCGGGGTATGGCCGATGTGGGGCGATTGCACCAAGTGATGCCCCACCGGAA
>CAJMMY010000270.1 GCA_905214605.1 uncultured bacterium
AGCGGTGACAAAACCGGAGATGACACCGGCTGCCATAGCTGCGAAAATCGCCAAAATGGGGTGACCTGCCAACGCAACGCCGGCACCCACGGCACAGCCCAAGGTAAAGCATCCGTCCGTAGACAAATCACATACATTCAGCATGGAAAAACTCAAAAACAGCGCCAGCGCCACCAGAGAATAAATCATTCCCAGTTCAATGGCTGTCTGTATCACGCCAAGGGAAATAAATTCTGACATATCCTAACAAATCCTTTCCTGACATACAAACGTCAAGGGACGACCAAGCCGTCCCAGACGTATTCATTGAAATAATTGATTACTCGAAGTTTTCTGCGGTGGTTACTTCAAGAATCTGAGTGCAGTAGGGCTCAAATGCAGCCTTGATTGCCTCCAAATCCAGACCCAATGCCTTGCAGGTATCGGTGTTGATGGTAGCAATACCGTTGTCAAAGGTCTGTACAGCTGTGCTTGCGGGATCAGCGCCGTTGACCAGAACATCTACAATCATGTCTGCAGTCATTTCACCCAGATTTTCATAATCCACGCCGTAGCCGCAGAAACCGCCGTTCAGTGCGAACGTATCAGCGCCGGCATAGTGCGGAATTCCTGCCTCCAGGAACGTTTCGTAGATGGTCAGTTCAGCAGTCATAATGGTGTTATCGGTGGGGGTAAACACAGCGTCCACGCCTGCGGCAACCAGTGCCTGAGCAGCCAACAGAGCCTCATCGGTAGTCGTTGCAGTCTTCTCTACATACTTCACGCCTTTAGCATCCAGATATGCTTTTGCGGCTGCGATGGGAGCGGTGGAAGAATCCTCGCTTACGTTGTACAGCAAACCGACGGTATCGCAATCGGGGTCAGCTGCGAAAATCAGATCCATAATTGCGTTGGTGTTCAGTGCATCGGAAGTGCCGGTAATGTTGTGACCGGGAGCATCCATGCTGTCCACCAGATTTGCAATTACGGGGTCAGACACTGCAGAGAAAATCACGGGAATCTGATTGTCTTCCGTTGCGGTCTGCATCGCAACAGCTACCGGCGTTGCAATGGGAACAATGACGTCCACATCGTCTGCCACCAAATCCGATGCAATCTGGTTGATGATTGCGCTGTCGCCCTGCGCATTCTGGAAGTAATCCTCGTAGTTGAATTTTACACCCAGCTCGGCACCCTTCTCGTCCAGTCTCTTTTCGATGCTGGCGGTAATCTGATTCAGAGAGGCATGGTCCACATACTGCACAATGCCGACTTTATATTCTTTGGTTCCCTGTCCGTCGGTTTCGGTTTTGGAATCGGTATTGCCATTGCCGCAAGCGGTCAGAGACAGAGCCATTGCCATAGACATGGTAGCTGCAAGAATTTTCCGAGTCTGTTTCATTTTCGTTTCCTCCTAATTCGTCTTTCTTTCAAATCAAAATGATGTTTGTTATCTAATACATCTTCAGCAAACAACGTCTTTGCCATGGATCAAAGAACCCGTTTGCATGAATTCAAATCATGTCCGCAAATAAAAAAATAGCCCTGTCCTACACAAAGGACAGAACT
>CAJMMY010000271.1 GCA_905214605.1 uncultured bacterium
GGGAAGTTTCCGGCTCCATGAAAGAATATGAGGCGCAGCTGTTGGCTCGCCCGGAATTTGCCCGGATTCATCGGTCCTATATCGTCAATCTGCTGCAGGTCGAGGAATTGAGCGCAAAAGGCGTCCTTACATTCTCCGGAAAAAATCTGCCGGTTTCCCGATTGCTGCTGCCGCAGCTGCAAAAGGACTATATGCAACTGCTGTTCACCCTGCGGGAGGATTGATGCCATGACATTTTATCAGATACTCTCCCTCTTCAATTACGGATTGGTTCTGATTTACGGATTGTTTCTCTCTGTCGCCATCGCAGGCGGTTGGGATAATCGGCAGCAGAAATGGGTCATTTTGTCCATCTGCCCCATGTTTCTGATTGCGCAGAGTCTTTGCTGGCTCGGCTTGGGCGTCGTTTCTGTAAAGCAAGTGTATCCGCTGTTGGTTCACCTGCCTTTGGTGTTGATTCTGTTTTTCGTGCTCAAGCGCCCTTTGGGGGTGTCTGTGGTCAGCACCTGCACGGCGTACCTCTGCTGTCAGCTGCCCCGCTGCATCAATCTGGCTGTCACCGCCATCACCCGCTCGCCCCTGTTGGGAGAAATCAGCTATACCATCGTCATCGTTCCCATTTTTCTCCTGCTCCGGCGATACTTCGTCCGTTCTGCCTATGACGCCATCACAAGCTCCCCCACCTCCCTCTGGCTGTTCGGCAGTCTTCCCATTGCGTATTACATTTTCGACTATGCAACCACCATTTACTCCAATGCGTTGTATGCCGGAATTCAGGTGCTGAATGAGTTTTTGCCCACGGTTATCATTCTGTTTTACGTTTTCTTCCTGACCCTGTATCACATGCAAGCAGAGCGGCAGATGCAGGCCAATCTGGAAAATGCCCGGCTGTTGGCTGAGCAAAAGCAAGCCCGCTCCGAAATGGACGCTTTGCGCCGGGTGCAAAGTCAAACCGCCATTTACCAGCATGATATGCGCCATCATTTGAATATGCTGCACGGTCTGTTGGCTGCGGGCAATCCGCAGCAGGCGGAGGAATATATCCAGCGGGTGCAGTCCGATTTGGCCTCCATCACGCCAAAACGATACTGCGAAAACGAAACGGTCAATCTGCTGTGCTCCTCTTTCGCAGAGAAAGCCCGGCAACAGAATACCGAGCTGCACATTGATGTAAAATTTCCCAAGGAAATCACCATCTCGGACACGGAGTTGTGCTCCCTGCTGTCCAACGGATTGGAAAATGCCCTGCGCGCCGTCAGCGAACTTCCGGAATCCCGGCGGCAGGTGGAGCTTTACTGCGACGTCAACGAACGGCTGCACAAGCTGCTCATTGAAGTGAAAAATCCGTATCAGGGTCAGCTTGTTATGCAGGACGGAATGCCCGTTTCCAACCGCCCCGGTCACGGTCTCGGCTGCCGCAGTATTCGCACCATTGTCCGGCAATACGGCGGCATGTGCCAGTTCGACACGGAAAATCATATTTTCACCCTGCGTATCCTCCTCCCTACTTCCTCCCTGCCAGCAAAGGCTATGG
>CAJMMY010000272.1 GCA_905214605.1 uncultured bacterium
TGCGGCCATGGCGGGCAGCGCGGCGGAGCAGACGGCGCAGCACGTAGCCGCGGCCCTCGTTGGAGGGCAGAATGCCGTCGCCAATCATAAAGGTTGCGGAACGGATATGGTCGGTAATGACGCGCAGAGACACGTCCATTTTGTGGCTCTTGCCGTAGGTTGCGCCGGTAATCTCGGACACCTTGTTGGTGATGTTCATCACGGTGTCCACATCGAACAGGGAGTCCACATTCTGGCAAACGCAAGCCAGACGCTCCAGACCCATGCCGGTATCGATGTTCTTCTGTGCCAAGTCGGTGTAGTTGTCCTGACCGTCATTGTTGAACTGGGAGAACACGTTGTTCCAGACTTCCATAAACCGGTCGCAATCGCAGCCGGGAGCGCAGTCCGGTTTGCCGCAGCCTTTTTCAACGCCGCGGTCATAGTAAATTTCGGAGCAAGGGCCGCACGGACCGGTGCCATGCTCCCAGAAGTTATCTTCCTTGCCCAGACGGACCACGTGGTCGGCGGGAACACCGATTTCGTTGACCCAGATGTCGTAAGCCTCATCGTCTTTCTCGTAAACGCTGGGGTACAGCAGTTCCTTTTCCAGACCCACCCATTCCGGGCTGGTCAGGAATTCCCAGCTCCATGCCAGAGATTCGTGTTTGAAGTAATCACCGAAGGAGAAGTTGCCCAGCATTTCAAAATAAGTGCCGTGGCGGGCGGTTTTGCCGATGTTCTCAATATCGCCGGTACGAATGCACTTCTGGCAGGTGCAGACCCGGTGACGGGGAGGCTCCACCTCGCCGGTGAAGTAGGGTTTCATGGGAGCCATGCCGGAGTTGATAATCAGCAGAGACGGGTCATTCTGCGGAATCAGCGAAAAGCTGGGCAGGCGCAGATGTCCTTTCGACTCAAAGAAAGACAAAAACATCTCGCGCAGTTCGTTCAGGCCATAAGCTTTATGTGCCATAATTGTTTCCTCCAATTTTTATTCTTTTCTATCATGTTTGCGGGAAAAAGCAAATAAAAAAATTCCGCCCCCAAAACAGGGACGAAATTCAACATTCGCGGTACCACCCTGATTCACGCACCATGTGCGCAATCTCATGTCATTCGTTAACGGAAATGACCCGTCCTACTCCTCGCAGGCAGTTCCGAAGTGGCCCTCAAAAGCATGGACGAAAACTTCCACCGCCGTTTTCTCTCTGAAAGTCCAAAATCCTTTGATTCTCTTCATCAATACATTTAACGAGAACATTTTAGCACAATTAAATGTCTTGTCAATCCCTAAAACGCAGGATTTTCTTTTTTTCAATTCTTTTGGAACCGATTGACAGATAGATATTAAATGTGGTAATATTTTGCCATACGGATAAAGTGGTATGCTCCGTCTCGGCTGTCTCGCCGTGTAAAATAGAGACTTTGCAAACGGCAGGGATTCCTGCCGTTTTATATTCTGAATCCGCGGGCATGATGGAATTGGTAGACATGCGAGATTTAGGTTCTCGTGCCTCCGGCGTTGGGGTTCGAGTCCCCATGCCCG
>CAJMMY010000273.1 GCA_905214605.1 uncultured bacterium
GTTGCAGGACCCGAAATTGAAACAGCAGGCGCAGGAAATCGTGAATACCAACCAGCAGCTGTTCACTCAATTTCTGAATCTGATTTAAGCAGGGAGGACGGATACGATGAACGATCAAAGCACAATGGAAAATATTCTTCTGACTACAAAGGGTGTCTGCGATTTGTATCTGCATGGCACCATTGAGTCAGCCAACCAGAACGTGCATCAGGCGTTCTCCGCGGCGCTGAATCAGACACTGTCTATGCAGGATAGTATTTATCAGCAGATGGCACAGCGTGGTTGGTACGCAACCGAGCAGGAAAGTCAGCAGAAAATTCAGGCCGTAAAACAGAAATTCACTACCGGCGCCAACGGCTGACAGCAGGGAATATAAGAAAAATCCGTGATGCGATTTTGCACCACGGATTTTTTAGAACAAATCATTGGGAATGACAATATCTTCTTTCCGGACCTTATCCCAGCGGAACAACGGAACCAACGCTTTTGCAGAAATTGCGTCCGGACGGTCGATGATACCGGCCAAATAGGCCAGCTTTCCGCATAATTCTTCCGGTGTATATTTTTGCCGGAAGTATTCCATATTCAAATCCCCGTCTCGTTTGGACAGTTTCCGCCCGTCAGGCGCAACCAAAAGCGGCGCATGGCAATATTCCGGGACGGTTCCACCCATCTTTTGAATGAGCCAAATTTGTCTGGGCGTGGAGCTGAGCAGGTCTCTGGCGCGCACAACGCGGGTGATACCCATAGCGGCATCATCATAGGAAACTGCCAACTGATACGCGAACACGCCGTCTGCGCGGCGGATAATAAAGTCATCTTGTCCGGCAACCATAGAAAAATGCTGCGGACCGTAATGTCCATCAATGAAATCAATATTGCAGTTATCCATGCGGATTTTATAAGCCGGCTTTCGATGATTCTTTGCAAATACACGTTTTTCTTCTTCGGTCAAAAAACGGCAATGGCATCCGAGCTCCTGCTGCTCGCCGGGATGGGGTGCAGACGCGGCCAAACGCTGCGCACGGCTGCAATAGCAAGGATAGATTTGCCCCTGCGACTGAAACTGCGCGAAAACTTCTTCATAGAGTGCACTGCGGCAGCCTTGGGTATACTCCGGGTTGCGGTTGGGGGCCCAGCCTTCATCCCAATCCAGCCCCATCCAGAGCAAGTCTTCCGCCATGAGATTTGCATACTCCGGATAACTGCGTTCCGGGTCCAAATCTTCCAGACGAAATACCATTGTGCCGCCCAATGCCCGTACATCAAGCCATGCCAGTAAGGAAGACAGCAGATTTCCCAGATGGAGCCGTCCGCTGGGGCTGGGCGCAAAGCGCCCGGTGACCGGGCGGTTTTGGGATACAGGGACTTGGTTTTGCATGGGTGTGCTTCCTTTCGCTTTTACTGGTTTTTCTCATTATAAGCCCTTGCTGTGCAAAGGTCAATGCGCATAAAAAAGCCGCCGCAGGCGGCAATGCCTGCGGCGGCGGGAAAGCCGGCTGCTCAG